>DASSPH010000087.1 GCA_035699745.1 Vicinamibacterales bacterium | reverse complement strand
GGCGTACAGCGCCGAATCCCTGCCGATCCGCGCCCCGTCGCCAACCACGGCGTGGGGGCCGATCCACACACCGTCGCCGACGGTCGCGCCCGCGCCGATCACCACGTACTCCTCGATGGCTACGCCGGCTCCGATGCGGGCGCCCCGGCCGATCCTCGCCGTCGGATGCACTCCCGGGACCCGATGCGGCGCGACGTACAGCCGCGGCAGCAGCTTCAGCACCGCGTCGTGCGGCTTGTCCACCACGATGGTGGCGCGCGCCCCCGTCGCCGTATCCGCCAGCTCCCGGCTCACCAGGAGGATGCCCGCGCGAGTGCGCTCGGCGGCCCCTACGTAACGCGGCGCGGCCAGGAAGCTGACGTCGCTCGCGGCCGCGCGGTCCAGCGGCGCGACGCCGGTTACAGCGGCGCCTGGATCGCCGCGGAGCTCGCCGCCTACGAGCTCTGAAACAGCTTCAGCGGTGATAGTGCGAACACCATCACCGCTGACTGAAGAATCACTGCCGGTGGAAGATGGCGCCGAGCGCGCCATTACTGTCTCGGTCGAGTCACTCCGGCCGGCTGCGGCGTGGTCGCGGGTGCCGTCGCGGGCGCGGCTGCGGGTGGCGGGCCAAGCGCCGTGAGACGCGCGATCACGCGGTCCGTCAGGTTGAGCGTGGTGTCGGCGGCGACGATCGTCTGCCCCGCGGACGACACGTCGAAGATGAACGCGTAGCCGTCGGCTCGGCGGATCTCGTCCAGCACGCGGTTGAGCTGGTCCATGATCGGGCGGACGAGCTCGGCCTGCCGCTGCTGCATCTGCTGATTGAGCTGGGCCGCGCGCTGCTGGAACGACGTCTCGAGTGCTTCGAGCGCCTGTCCCCGCTGCTGGCGAACCGCCGGCGTCAGCGACGCCTGCTCGCGCTGGAACGCTTCGCCCATTACGCGGAGCGAGTCATCCATCCGCTGGATCTGCTGCCGGAAGCTTCCGACCTCGCTCTCGAACTGGCGCTCGGCGGCCTCGCGGCCGGGGGCGGCAGCGAGAATCTGCTGCGCGTTGATGTAGCCCAGCTTGACCGGTGCCTGTGCATACGCCGGTGTCGAGCCCGCTGCAACGAGCAGCACGGCGATCGCGGCGACGCGGGAAATCATCTTCATCAAGACTCCAAAAGGTTTAGAAAAGTTGACCGAGCTTGAAATGCAGCTTCCAGCCCGGCGTCGGGCGGCCGAGCAGGTCCGTCTTGTCGAGTCCATACCCCAGGTCGATGCCCAGAGGTCCGAGCGGGCTGAGCGTCGCGGCGCCGAAGCCCACGCTCCGGAACAGGCGCGTGGGATTGAACTCCCGCGGGCTGTCCCACACGTTGCCGCCTTCCGCGAACGCGTGCACGTACAGCGCCGACGACAGCCTCAATCCCAGCTCGGCCGTGGCAGTAAAGTACGCGTTTCCGAACGATCCGCGACGGGCTGAGCTCGTTTCGGAGGTCGGGTCGTACCCGCCTGGCGTGATGGAAAACTCGTCGTAGCCGCGCAGCTGCTCGCCGTACTGCGTGCCGCCGAGCGCGAACGACTGGGAGTAGAAGAACGGTCCGGGGTTGCCGAACAGCGCTCCCCCCCGCGCGCTCAGCGCCGTGACGAGCTGCATCGGCTGGCCGCCGAAGATCTGGTTGCCGAAGGCCGCCAGTGGCGCGTACGACCTCAGCTCGGCCGTATACCGCTGGAAGTTCGAGGTGCCGCCGAGCGGACCGCCATTGAATTGCGCCGCGATCGTCTGCAGCCCCCCGTCCACCGGGAACGGAAGGCCGATCCGCGTGTCGTGCGTGCCGGTCACCCCCAGCGTCGAGCGGAAGCAGCTCCTGCAGTCGCGCGCGAGCTGGCCGAGCAGCGTCGAGTTCTCCTCCGAGTACCGGACCGACTCGCCGCCGTACGACACGAAGAAGCGGGTGTAGTACGACCACGGGACCGGGAAGCCGAACTGCAGCTGGCCGCCGGTGCGCGTGCTCTGCCCGAGGTCGGCGATCCGGAAGCGCGAGCGCGTGTGGTAGGCGCTGACGCTGCCGGAGATCCGCGTCTGCCTGATGTTCGGATCGGTGTACGTGCCGTTGAAGTCGTTGATGTAGCGGCCGAACTGCCACTGCACTTCCACCTGCTTGCAGCGGCCGAACAGGTTCGGCTGGTTCATCCCGACGAAGCCGCCGAGGCCCGTGCCCTGCCCCATCGAGGCGCCGAAGTTCAGGTTGCCGGTGCGCTTCTCCTTCACGTTGAACACGATGTCCACGTCGCCGGCGTCGCCGGCGGGCCTGGTCTCCGGCGCCGGCATCGGCGACTCGAAGAAATTCATGTTCGAGATGTTCTGGTAGCTGCGGATGAGCGCCTGCCGGTTGAACACCTGCCCCGGGATCAGCACGAGCTGCTCGCGGATGCAGGTCTCCCAGGTGTAGTCGTTCCCGGCGATGTCGATGCGGTTAATGATCGCGGGCGACCGCTCCTCGATCTCCCAGCGGAGGTTCACGGTCCGCACCGAGTCCCCGCCGGGCACGCGCTCGACCACCGGATTAACCCGGGCGTAGATGTATCCCTCGTTGCTGTACGCCTCCATCAGCTTCTGCTCGGCTTCCTTCCATTTGCTCTCGTCGAACGTGTTGGCCGGATTCCGGTAGCCACGCCGGATCAGGTTCGTCGCGCGTCCGGCGAGCGTCCTCTGCTGCTCGCCAAACGGGTAGTGCTCCCGCACCGCCTCCGTCGGGAAGCGCCGGTTGCCGATGACTTCGAACGAGCCGATCCGGTAGCGCGGTCCCTCGCGCACGGTGATCTCGATCAGCGCCTTGCC
>DASSPH010000086.1 GCA_035699745.1 Vicinamibacterales bacterium | reverse complement strand
ATCACGTCCATGCGCAGGTGCAGCCCGCGCCAGGTGACCACCGCGGCGCCGAGGAAGGCGATCCACACCATGGTGTAGGTCTGCAGCTCGTCGGCGATGGTCATCGTCGTGCCGAAGCCGTAGCGGCCGATGACGTTGACGAAGTTGAGCAGCACGGCGCCGATCAGCGCGAGGGCGAGCGCGATCTCCAGCACCCGCGCGAGGGAATCAATGACGCGTCGCACGGATCGCGTCCGCCGCCTTCTCGGCGATCATCAGCACCGCGGCGTGGATGTTGCCGCCCACCAGGTCCGGCATGACGGAGGCGTCGACGACGCGCAGCCGCTCTACGCCGGTGACGCGCATCTCCTCGTCGACCACCTCGCCCATGGCGCAGGTGCCCAGCGGGTGGTGCACGGTGATCGAGGTCTGCCGGATGTGGGAATCCACGTCCTGGGCGCCGGGCTTGAGCTCCGCCTTGATGAAGCGCTGGAGCGCCGCCTGGCGGCCCACGTCCTGCGCCATGGCGATGCCTTTGCGCAGCGTCGCCCAGTCCGCGTCGCGCGACAGGAAGTTCTGCCGGATGCGCGGCGCCTTGCCCGGATCGCCGGAGGCGAGCTCGACGCGCCCGCGGCTCTGCGGCCGCAGCAAGACCGCGACGCACGAGAACGCGTCGACATACGGCCTGGTGAAGTACGGCCCCGCGGTAAGCGGCGCGCCCTGGAAAAGGAACTGGATGTCGGGGATCGGCAGCGACGGATCGCTCTTCAGGAACGCGACCATCGGCCCCGGCACGTGCGACGCGATGCCCGTGCCGAAGAGGTAGCACTTGGCGAGCTCGAGGCCGATGCGGTCGTAGCGCATCGACCGGTGCAGCGGGCCGGGCTCCTTGCGCAGGAAGACGACCGGCGCCATGACGTGGTCCTGGAGGTTGCTGCCGACGCGGTCGTTGGCGACGCGGACATCGATGCCGTGCTTCCCCAGCTCCGCCGGATCACCGATGCCGGAGAGCATGAGGAGATGCGGCGAGTTGATCACGCCGCCGGCGAGGATGACTTCGCGCCCGGCGTTGGCAATGCGCCGGATGCCGCCCTGGATGTACTCGACGCCGATTGCCTTGTTTCCCGAGAACAGGACCCGGGTGGCGTGCGCGCCGGTTTCCACCCTGAGGTTGGGCCGCTTCAGCGCCGGCCGCAGGAAGGCATCCGCCGCGCTCCAGCGCCGGCCGTCGCGGATCGTGCACTGCATGGTGGCGAAGCCGTGCTGCTCCGCGCCGTTGTAGTCCTCGGTCCAGGGATGGCCGGCCGCGAGGCCGGCCTCGCGATACGCGTCGAACAGCGGATCGGGGTAGCGGCCGAAGCGCGTCGAGAGCGGGCCGCCCGTTCCGCGGTATTCGTCGGCGCCGCCTTCCCACGACTCGCTCTTCCTGAAGTACGGCAGCACCTTGTCATACGCGAAAGACTTCAGCCCGCGCGAGGCCCAGCGGTCGTAGTCCGCGCGGTTGCCGCGCACGTAGGCCATGGCGTTGATCGACGAGCAGCCGCCGACCACCTTGCCGCGCGCGCACTCCACCGCGCGCCCGCCCACGCTCTCCTCGGGCTCGGCGAAGTAGCCCCAGTCGTGCAGGCGGTTGCTGAGGATGCGTCCCCAGCCGAGCGGGATCTTGATCCACGGATCGCGGTCCCAGCCGCCGGCTTCGAGGACCAGGACGCGGACGTCCGGGTCCTCCGTCAGCCGGTGCGCGAGCACGCAGCCCGCCGAGCCCGCGCCGACGATGACGTAGTCCCACGGATGGTTTTCTATGCCGCCCCCCTGTAAAGGGGGGCGTGAGCCGAAGGCGAACGGGGGGTTGGTTTTCCTCTAACCCCCCGCTCGCGAAGCTCGCTTCCCCCCTTGACAGGGGGGCGGCCCGGAAAAATCAAGCGGCCGTTGCCTTCTTGAAAGCCTCCCGCTGGTTCATCGCCGCGTCCCAGCGCTTCACGTTCGGCAGCTCGGGGAGCTCTACGCCGAACTTGAGGCAGCGCGTGACGATCGGCGCGAGGCAGATGTCGGCGAGGGTGAACTCGCCGCCGGCGACGTA
>DASSPH010000085.1 GCA_035699745.1 Vicinamibacterales bacterium | reverse complement strand
CGATGGGGTCCTGCAACGAATTCGAGTCGGACCTGTTTCTCGGCCGTGAGGTCAAGTTGATTCCCGGGGACGTTCTTACCCGGCTCGGGAACGAAGTATCCGATGTTCGCAAGAATCTGGTGCGCCTCATCGAAACCGTTGAGGGCCGCCATCGTTAATGCTGGTCTGAAGCTGGAAGCTGGAAGCTGGAAGCTGGAAGCTGGAAGCTGGAAGCTGGTAGCTGGTAGCTGACAGCTCACAGCTCAGCGCTGATTCGTTCTGCTTCCAGCGCGTGATACACCGCCGCCCCTTCGATCATCGGGACGATGATTGCGGTGATCGCGTCGCGCCAGTGGGATTCGAGCTCCGGGCTCCAGTCGGGGGAGCAGGCGCCGATGGCGCCGACCAGCGCGTCACGCGCGGTGAGGTAGTCCTCGGGGCGCGCGCCCCAGTGCACGTGCTGCGCGCCCAGGTCGCGGAGCGGCTCCTTCAGGGCATCCATGTCATTGAGGTTGCGGATCACCAGCGCGATCGCGGCTTCGAAATGCCCCTGCAGCGTGGAGAGATTCTCGGGGAACAGGCGGCGCAGATTCGGCGCGGCGGTGAACAAGCGGTCGTAGAAACCCGCCGACAGCTGCCGCTCGGCGGCGGTCAGGCGGGTATAACTCTGGCGCACCTGTTCGATGGCGTCCGGTGTCATAATCCTTCGCGTTCCACATGACCGATCCCAACGCGAAGCCTCCGGGGGAGGTGGACGGGCCGGGCACATCCGGGGAACTGCTGCCCGAAGTCTATGACGAACTGCGCAAACTCGCGAGGGCCAGGCTGGCGCGCGAGCGGCAGCCGCATCAGACGCTGCAGCCGACGGCGCTGGTGCACGAAGCCTACATGCGCGTCTCGGGCGACGATCACGCGCGGCTGTGGGATCGCCGCGGCCATTTCTTCGCCGCCGCGGCGCTGGCCATGCGGCGCATCCTCGTCGAGCGGGCGCGGCACTACCAGCGGATCAAGCACGGCGGCTCCGGCGAGCGCGTCGAATTGGACACGGGGATCCTCCGCGTCGATCCGGCACTGACCGATCTCGTCGCCGTCGACGAAGCGCTCACCCGGCTCGAACAGACCGACCCGCGCAAGGCGCAGGTCGTCTCGCTGCGGTACTTCGCCGGCCTGAGCGTCGAGGAAACGGCGGCGGCGATGGACCTGTCGCCGGCCACGGTCAAGAACGAATGGAAGTTCGCGCGCGCCTGGCTGCACCGCGCGCTGGGGCCGGTCGACGCCCCGCCGAACCACGACAGATGAGCTCGCGAACGGGCGCGGACGCCATCTTTCTCGCGCTCGCCGACGTCGCTCCCGAGGACCGCGCCGCGGTGCTCGAGGAACGCTGCGGCGGCGACACGGCGCTGCGCCGCGAAGTGCTGCAGCTCCTCGCGTCGCTCGACGAACCGGACGACGAGTTTCTCGATCCGGCGCGAATCCCCTCGCTCGACATGGCCGCGGTGGACGGCCCGCTGCAGCCCGGCACGCGGCTGGGAACGTTCCTCGTGCTGCACGCGCTCGGCTCCGGCGGCATGGGCGTGGTCTACGCGGCGCAGCAGGATCGCCCGCGCCGCACCGTCGCAATCAAGGTCCTGCGCCGCGGCTTCCGCCATCCCGAGATCCTGCGGCGCTTCGAACAGGAGGCGGAGCTGCTCGGGCGGCTGCAGCACCCCGGCATCGCGCAGGTGTACTCGTTCGCGCCGGGCGATCGCGCGACGCCGGCGCACCTGGTGATGGAGCTGGTCGCCGGTCCGCCGATCACCGACTACGTCCGCGCCCGCGCGCTGCCGATTCACGACCGCGTGCGGCTCGGCATCAAGCTCGCCGACGCCGTGCAGCACGCGCACGAGCGCGGCATCATCCACCGCGATCTGAAGCCGGCGAACGTGCTGGTCGCCGATCCGCACCAGCCCAAGATCCTCGACTTCGGCATCGCGCGCGCGAGCGGATCGGGCGCCGGCATCGAGCGGTTCACCGTGCAGACCGCCCACGGGCAGCTGCTCGGCACGCTGGCGTACATGAGCCCCGAGCAGCTGCGCGGCCGTCCCGCCGACGTCGACGCGCGCAGCGACGTCTACGCATTGGGCGTGCTCCTCTACCGGCTGCTCGCCGATCGGCTCCCCTTCGACCTCGCCGACCTGCACTGGCCGGAGGCGCTGCAGCAGATCCTGCACGCCGATCCGCCGCCGCTGTCGTCGTTCGACGGCGCGTTCGACGGCCCGCTCGAGACGATCGTCGCCCGGGCCATGCACCGCGACGTCAACGCCCGGTATCAGGCGGCCGAGGATCTCGCCGACGATCTGCGCGGCTACCTTCACGGCCGGCCGCTGTCGCCGGCCCCCGCGCCCGCCAACGGCGCCATCCCGCTGCTCGACGGCCGCACCGGCACCACGGTGGCGACGATCCCGTCGCGCGACGGCGCGGTCGTCATCCTCACCGTCCGCGACGGCCGCGTCGAGATCTTCGACCAATCGCGCGTCTGATCGTTCAGGCCGCCAGCGCCTCGCGGGCCGCATCCTTCATCGTCGTGGCGAGCAGCCCGTAGACCGCGGTCCACGCCGCCTTCACCTCCGGGGTGAACGCCTTGCCGAGCCCCGCTTCGAGCGTCCACAGCAGCGCCGCGCCCACCGTCTCGTAATGCGCGTCGCGCACCCCGTAGCGCACGTGCCGCCGCCCGAGGTCCTGGACGACGGGCACGAGCTGCTCCAGCCGATCGAGCCCCTTCACCGCCGCCGTGATCATCTGCATCAGCTTCTTCCGCTGCTCGGCCATGTCCCCGCGGAACATCGGCCGCAGCGACGGATCGAGCTCGAACAGCCGCTGGTAGAAGATCACCGCCGCGTCGTCGGCGATGGTCGCCACGGCGGCGAAACTGTTCTGCACGAGGGCTTTCTCGGTCGCTGTGATCATTGCTGTCCGTCCATGAATGGGGCCGGGTCATTCCGGCCGTCATGAACCAATGCGACGGAATCGAGGAAAACAGCTAACCGCTGTCAGCTGAGAGCTGTTCGCTTGATCCGCCCAGCGGCGCGCAATAGGATGGCCGGATAGACCCCCCCGGGGCGCCGGCATCTGGCACCGGGCAACTGGTCAGTAGCGGAGGGTACCCTCATGAAGGTCTACGATGCCGCCAGCCTTCGGAATGTCGCGCTGGTCGGCCACTCCGGCTCCGGGAAGACCCAGCTCGTGTCCACCGTGCTCTTCGCCGCCGGGGCGGTCAACCGCCTGGGCAAAGTCGACGAAGGCACCACCGTCACCGATTACGACGACGAGGAAATCGCCCGCAAGCACACCCTCTCCGCCGGCGCGGCTTACGCTGAGTGGAACAAGACCAAGATCAATTTCATCGACACGCCGGGCATGGCGAACTTCCTGAGCGACGCGCGCGCGGCGCTGCGCGTCGCGGACGCCGCCCTGGTGGTGGTCGATGCCGTCGCGGGCGTCGAAGTTTCGACCGAGAAGGTCTGGGAAGCGGCCGACGAGCTCGCGCTGCCGCGGCTGGTCGTGCTCAACCGCCTCGATCGCGAGCGCGCCTCGCTCGAACGGTCGCTCGCCTCGCTGCGCTCGGTGTTCGGCCGCACCGTCATCCCGATCCAGCTGCCGATCGGCGAGGAGCGCGCGTTCAAGGGCATCGTCGATCTCGTGGCGATGAAGGCCTACACGTTCGCCGACGGCAAGCCGTCGGAAGCGGCGATCCCCGCGGAGATGGCCGACGCCGTCCAGGCGGCGCGCGAAGCGCTCATCGAGATGGTCGCCGAAGCGGACGACGCGCTGATGGAGAAGTTCTTCGACGCCGGCACGCTGACGCAGGAGGAGCTGGTCGCCGGCCTGAAGCGCGGCGTCGGCGCGGCGCGGGTGTTTCCGCTGCTGCTCACCTCGGCGACGTCGAACATCGGCATGCAGCCGCTGCTCGACGCCATCCTGAGCTACGTCCCCTCGCCGGCGGAGCGTCCGCTGCGGGCGCGGACGCCGGACGGGGAAGACGTCGAGATCCCGGTGAAGGAGGGCGGGCCGGCGGCCGCGTTCGTATGGAAGACGGTCGCGGATCCGTTCGCCGGGCGCATCACGCTGTTCCGCGTCATCTCCGGCACGCTGAAGGCGGACACCACCGTCCACAACGTGACCAAGGACACGCCCGAGCGGCTCGGCCATCTCGCCGCGGTGCAGGGGAAGACGCAGACGAACGTGCCCGAGGTGCGGGCCGGCGACATCGGCGCGGTCGCCAAGCTCAAGGAGACGCAGACGGCCGACGTCATCGGCGACAAGGGGGCGCCGAAGGTGCCGCCGATCAAGTTCCCCGAGCCGGTCATCTCGTATGCGATCGAGCCGAAGAGCCGCGGCGACGAAGAGAAGATCGGCACGGCGCTGCACCGGCTGCAGGAAGAGGATCCGACCATCAACTACACGCGCGACCAGCAGACCAAGGAGCTGCTGCTCGCCGGCCAGGGGCAGTCGCACATCGAGGTCACGGTCGCCAAGCTGAAGCGCCGCTTCGGCGTCGAAGTGACGCTGAAGCTGCCGCGCATCCCCTACCGCGAGACGATCACCGCGGCGGTGGAAGCGCACGGCCGTCACAAGAAGCAGACCGGCGGCCACGGCCAGTTCGGCGACTGCAAGGTGAAGTTCGAGCCGCTGCCCCGCGGCAGCGATTTCGAGTTCGCCAACGACATCTTCGGCGGGGCGATTCCGCGGCAGTTCGTGCCGGCGATCGAGAAGGGGCTGCAGGACTCGCGGATGCGCGGCTTCCTCGCCGGCTACCCGATGGTGGACTTCAAGGCGACCGTCTTCGACGGCTCGTACCACGCCGTCGACTCGAACGAACTGTCGTTCAAGATGGCCGCGTCGCTGGCGTTCAAGGACGGGATGGCGCGGGCGCGCCCGACGCTGCTCGAGCCGGTGATGAACGTCGAGGTCTACGCGCCGAGCGATTACGCCGGCGATCTGATGGGGGATCTCAACAGCCGCCGCGGACGGATCGGCGGCATGGACACGCGCGGCGCGATGACGATCATCCGCGCCAAGGTGCCGATGCAGGAGATGCTGACCTACGAGCAGCACCTGACCTCAGCCACCGGCGGCCGCGGGTCGTATCACATGGAGTTCGATCACTACGAGGAAGTGCCGCAGCACCTGCACGCGAAGATCATCGCGGCGTCCAAGCAGGAAAGGGGGGCCGAGGCGGCCGAGGAAGTCTGAGCCGCCTCGATTGCCGAGTGGCGGTTGCCGATTGCCGATCGACGGGTGGCGATTGGGTGATTGGCGATCGACGGATTGGCGATTGGGTGGTTGGCGATCGACGAATTGGCGATTGGAGATTGGCTGACGGTCAGAGGCACGAAGGCCCAATCATCAATCCTCAATCCGTCGATCGCCAATCACCCAATCATCATTCGTCGATCCACAATCGGCAATCGCCAACCGGCAGTGACTACGACCCTCCAGCTTTCCTCGGGGTCGATGTCTTGGCCCCCTTGCCGCGGGTGTCCGCCCTGCCGCCGCCCTTGGCACGCTCCGGGCGCGCGGGCTTCGCCTTCTTCGGCGCGGCCCCTTCCGCCGCCTCGCCTTCCTCTCCTTCGGCGGCCTTCTTGCCGCGGAGGCGATCCGCCGCCGCGCGCAGCCGCCCGCCGACGCCCTTCGCCTGCGGCTTGGCCGCCGCTTCCGTCTTTTCGGTCTCGGCGTTGGGATCGTACTCGCTGCCGACCAGCTCGATCTGGGCGACCTCCGCGCTGTCGCCGCGGCGGAAGCCGAGGCGGAGGATGCGGGTGTAGCCCCCCGGCCGCGCCTCGAAGCGCGGCGCGATGGTGTCGAACAGCTTGGCGACGACGTCGCGGTTCTGGATGTCGCGCAGCACCAGGCGGCGCGCGTGCAGCGACCTGCCGTTGGCGCCGCCGCCCGCCAGCCCGCGCTTGGCGATGGTGATGATGCGCTCGACGAAGGGCCGCAGCTCCTTCGCCTTGGGCATCGTCGTCTCGAGCCGCTCGTGCCGGATCAGCGCTTCCGCCTGGTTGCGCAGCATCGCGATCCGGTGCTCGGTGACGCGGCCCAGCTTTCTCTGGCCAACTCTGTGACGCATGGCTATTCCTGCGACTGCGCGGCCGGCTGGTCGAGCCGCATGCCGAGTCCGAGCCCCATCGAGGTGAGGATCTCCTTGATCTCGTTCAGCGACTTGCGGCCGAAGTTCTTGGTCTTGAGCATCTCCCCTTCGGTCTTCTGCACCAGCTCGCGGATCGTGCGGATGTTCGCGTTCTTGAGGCAGTTGTACGACCGGACGGACAGCTCCAGCTCCTCGACGCTCTTGTCGAGGTTCTCGTTCGAGGTCGCGGCCGACGCTTCGCCGCCCCCTTCCGCCGACAGCTCGGCGGCGTCCTCGAGATTGATGAAGATGTTCAGGTGATCGCGAATCAGCTTCGCCGAGAGCGAGACCGCGTCGCGCGGCGTGACCGAGCCGTTGGTCCAGACGTCGACGGTCAGCTTGTCGTAGTCGGTGTTCTGGCCGATGCGCGCCGCCTCGACCAGGTAGTTCACCTTCTTGATCGGCGAGTGGACCGAGTCCACCGGGATCCAGCCGATGCCGAGATCCTCGTCGAAGTTCTTGTCGGCCGAGATGTAGCCGCGGCCGCGCTTGACGCGCAGCTCCATGTGCAGCTTGCCGTGCTCGGCGACGGTGGCGATGTGCGCGTCCGGCTCGAGGATCTCGACGTCGCTGTCGGCCTCGATGTCGCGGGCGCGGACCTCGCCGGCCTTGTCGACCCGGACGTACAGCGTCTTGGTCGCGTCGGTGTGCATCTTCAGCGGGATCTGCTTCAGGTTGAGGATGATGTCGGTCGCGTCCTCGACCACGCCGGGAATCGGCGAGAACTCGTGCAGCACGCCGTCGATCTTGACCGCGGTCACCGCCGCCCCTTCGATCGAGGACAGCAGCACGCGGCGCATCGCATTGCCGACCGTGGTGCCGAAGCCGCGCTCGAACGGCTGGGCGTAGAACCGGCCGAACCGGTCGGTGAGAGTTTCACGCTCGAACTCGAGCCGCTTCGGACGCTGAAAACCTTTCCACAACATGTGACCTTGCTCTCTTTCATTCGGCGGCCCGATGTTGGACCGCCGCCGGATCTGCGTTCAGCCTCTTGCCTCCCACCGCAGATCCGGGAAGGCTGCGGGCAAGGGGCGTCGGTCGCCAGCTCCCGGTACCCAGTCAGAACTGGAAACCGGCAACTGGCAACTCGAAACTGGCTACTTGCTGTACAACTCCACGATCAGCTGTTCCTGCACCGGCAGGTTGATCTGCTCGCGCGTCGGCAGCGAGGCGATCCGTCCGGCCATCGCGCCCTGATCGAACGACAGCCATTCCGGCACGCCGCGACCCTTGACCTCTTCCAGCGCGTGCTGGATCGCCGGGTTCTGCGCGCTGCGCGCCTGGACGCCGATGGTGTCCCCCGCCTTCACCGAGTACGACGGGATATCGACCTTGCGGCCGTTCACCGTGAAGTGGCCGTGGCGCACCAGCTGCCGCGCCTGGGCGCGCGAGGTGGCGAGCCCGAGGCGGTAGATCACGTTGTCGAGCCGCCGCTCCAGCAGTTGCAGCAGCGTCTCGCCGGTGATGCCGCGGGTGCGGTCCGCCATCTCGAAGTAGCGGCGGAACTGGTTCTCGAGCACCCCGTAGATGCGCTTGACCTTCTGCTTCTCGCGCAGCTGCAGGCCGTAGCCGACGATCTTCGCCTTGCGCAGCTTGCCGTGCTGACCCGGAGGCATGTTGCGCTTCTCGATCGCGCACTTCTCGGTGTAGCAGCGCTCTCCCTTGAGGAAGAGCTTCATGCCTTCGCGCCGGCACAGCCGACAAACCGGTCCTGAGTACCTTGCCATTCGTTAAATTCCTGTCGTTTCCTGTTTCCTGTTACCTGTTCCCCGTCGCCGGTTACCGGCCGCCCGTTGCCGGTAACGCGACGCCGCAGCGTCAGACACGGCGCCGCTTCGGCGGACGGCACCCGTTGTGCGGGATCGGCGTCACGTCACGAATCGATTTCACATCGAGGCCGATGGTCTGCAGCGCGCGGATCGCCGACTCGCGTCCGGCGCCCGGTCCCTTGACCCGGACCTCCAGCGTCCGCATGCCGAACGCCTTGGCGGCGTTGCCGGCGGCGATCGCCGCCTGCGTCGCCGCGAACGGCGTGCCCTTGCGCGATCCCTTGAAGCCGATCCCGCCGGCGCTCGACCACGCGATCACCGCCCCTTCCGGATCGGTGATGGTGATCGTCGTGTTGTTGAACGAGGCGTGGATGTGCGCGTAGCCGTGATGGATGACGCGCTTCTCGCCGCGCTTCTTGAACGTCTTCTTCTTCGCCGGACGGCCGGCGGGCTTCTTGCCTCCGCCTTCCGCGGCTGGAACGTTCGGATCGGCTGCTTCTTGTTTGGCCATAAGTCAGTTACCAGTTACCAGTTGCCAGTTGCCAGCCGTCTCCAGTGCTCCCGTTTCCTCTTCTGGAAACCGGAAACCGGAAACTGGCGACGGGTTCCTACACAGTCTTCTTTTTCGCGATCGCGCCCTTGCGCGGCCCCTTGCGCGTCCGCGCGTTGGTCTTGGTCCGCTGCCCGCGGACCGGCAGATTGCGGCGGTGGCGCAGCCCGCGCCAGCTGCCGATTTCCATCAGCCGCTTGATGTTCATCGAGACTTCCTTGCGGAGGTCCCCTTCGACGCCCCCCTGCTCCTCGATCACCCGGCTGATCTTGCGGACGTCGTCTTCCGACAGGTCCTTGATCCGGATGTCGCCGCTCACCCCCGCCGCGCTCAGGATGTCGTTCGAGCGCTTGCGGCCGATGCCGTAGATGTAGGTCAGGCCGATTTCGATCCGCTTGGTACGCGGCAGGTCAATTCCAGCTATACGTGCCATGATTCCTCTATCCCTGACGCTGCTTGTGCTTCTGGTTCGGGCAGATCACGCGCACCACGCCGCGGCGGCGGATGACCTTGCACTTGTCACAGATTCGCTTCACCGATGCTCTGACCTTCATAGCTTTTGGACTATCCTTCCGCGCGTCACGTCCCTCGGGCTCAACTCCAGCTTCACCCGATCGCCCACCAGCACCCGGATGAAGTTCTTGCCCGGCCCGCTCGGCGCGTGCGCCGTAATCTGCCGCGGCCCGTCGATCTCCACCCGGTACTGCGCGTAGGGCAGCGTTTCCTTCACCACACCTTCGACGATCACCCGATCACCCGATCACCCGATGACCCGATGCCTATCGCCCCGCGGGAACCGGCCTCGCCGTCAACACCAGCGGGCCGTCTTTCGTCACCGCGACCGTGTGCTCGAAGTGGGCCGACAGGCTGCCGTCCTTCGTCACCGCCGTCCATCCGTCGGACAGCACCTTCACACCAGGGCGGCCCATGTTCACCATCGGCTCGATCGCCAGGGTCATCCCCTCCGCCAGCCGCGGGCCGCGTCCAGGCTCCCCGTAATTGGCGATCTGCGGCTCTTCGTGCAGCGAGGCGCCGATGCCGTGTCCGACGAACTCGCGCACCACCGAGAAGCCGTGCGCCTCGACGTGCTTCTGGATGGCATGGCCGATGTCCGAGATCCGGCCGCCCACCTTCACCTGCGCGATGCCGCGGTCCAGCGCTTCCTGCGTGACCCGCAGCAGCCGCGAAACGTCCTCGCCCACCGAGCCGACCGGCACCGTTACCGCCGAGTCGCCGTAGTACCCGTTCAGCTTCACGCCCATGTCGAGCGACACGATGTCCCCCGACTTCAGCAGATGCTTCGAGGGGATCCCGTGGATCACCTGCTCGTTCACCGACGCGCACAGCGTCGCCGGGTAGCCGCGATAGCCCTTGAACGCCGGCTCGGCGCCGGCGGCGCGGACCTTGGCTTCCGCGGCGGCATCCAGGTCGGCGGTGCTGACCCCGGGGGCCACCATCGCGGCCAGCTCCTCGAGCACCTGCGCGACGAGCTGGCTCGCCACGCGCATCTTGGCGATCTCCGCCGGCGACTTGCAGACGATCACAGCCGCGCTTCCTTCACCGGGCCGGTCTTCACCGCTCCGGCTTCACCCGACGCCTCGCAGATCGCCCGATCCATCGCTGCCGTCACCACGTCGGGCGGCTGGTTGCCGTCGATCACGCGGAACGTCGGCCGCGCCGAGTAGAACTCCACGATCGGCCGCGTCTCGCGGTGATAGACCTTCAAGCGGCCGCGCACGATCTCGACGCCGTCGTCCGATCGCGTGACCAGCGCGCCGCCGCAGTGGCCGCACGACGTCGTCCACTCGATCGGCGCGTTGACGCCGCAGCTGCCGCAGATCCGCCGCGCCGCCAGGCGGCGCAGCAGCACGTCTTCGGGCACGACGATGTCGACCACCACCAGCGGACCGCGCCCGTTCATGATGGCGTCCAGCGCCGTCGCCTGCGGCACGGTGCGCGGGAATCCGTCGAGCACGAAGCCGGCCCGCGTGTCGGGCCGCTCCAGCCGCTCGCGCACGATGGCGATCATCACGTCGTCGCCGACCAGCTCCCCGGCGTCCATCGTCGCCTCGGCGGCGCGGCCGAGCTCCGTCCCGGCCTGCACCGCCTCGCGCAGGATGTCGCCGGTCGAGATCTTCGGCAGCCCGTGGCTGCGCGCGAAGCGCTCCGCCTGCGTCCCCTTGCCGGCCCCCGGGGGGCCGAGCATGACGACGTTCAGCGCCATCGTCTGAGGCCGCGCCACCTACTGGCCCCGCCGCCCGCGAATGCGCGTCTTCTTCATGAAGCCGTCGTAGTGGCGCATGATGAGCTGCGACTCCACCTGCTGCACCGTGTCCATCGCCACCCCGACGATGATCAGCAGCGACGTGCCGCCGAAGTAGAAGGTCACGCCGAGCCCCTGGGTGATGAAGGTCGGCGTATAGCGATCCAGGGTCTCGCCGATGAACGGAATCGGCGCCACCTTGAACCCGCTGATCAGGAACTGCGGCAGCAGCGCGACCAGCGCGAGATAAATCGCCCCGACCAGCGTGATGCGGGTCAGGATCGTGTCGATGTATTCCGCGGTCCGCTTGCCGGGGCGGATGCCGGGGATGAAGCCGCCGTACTTCCGCATGTTCTCCGCGACGTCATCCGGGTTGAAGATGATCGCGGTGTAGAAGTAGCAGAAGAAGATGATGCCGGCCAGGTACAGCAGGTTGTGCAGCGGCATGCCGTAGTCGATCTGGTCGATCATCCGCTGCACGAACGATCCCTGCGGGAACATGCCGCGCATCGTCATCGGGAACGCCAGGATCGACGAGGCGAAGATCACCGGGATGACGCCGCCGGTGTTCACCTTCAGCGGGATGTGGGTGCTCGACCCGCCGTACATCCGGCGGCCGACGACGCGCTTGGCGTACTGGACGGTCACCCGGCGATGGCCGCGCTCGACGAAGATGATGGCGGCGACCACCGCGATCATCACCACCAGCAGGATCAGCATCGAGAAGAAGCCGATCTGGCCGAGCGTCATCTGCTCGACGGTGGTCAGCACCGCCGCCGGCAGGTTCACCACGATGCCGGCGAAGATGATGAGCGACATGCCGTTGCCGACGCCGCGCTCGGTGATCTGCTCGCCCAGCCACATGATGAAGGCGGTGCCGGTGGTCAGCGTCAGCACCGTCATGAAGCGGAAGAACCAGCCCGGGTTGTAGACCAGCGGCAGCCCGCCGGCGATGTTGGTCTGGTGCTCCAGGAACAGCGCGATGCCGAACGCCTGCACCACCGCCAGCACGATCGTGCCGTAGCGGGTGTACTGCGTGATCTTGCGGCGCCCCAGCTCCCCTTCCTTCGACAGCCGCTCGAGATACGGCCAGACGACGGTGAGCAGCTGCAGGATGATCGACGCGCTGATATACGGCATGATGCCGAGCGCGAAGATCGTCATCTGCGACAGGTTCTGCCCCGAGAACATGTCGTAGAGGCCGAACATCGTGTTCTTCGCCTGGTCCGCCAGGAGCTGCAGCGCTTCCTTGTTCACGCCGGGCGTGGGAATGTGGCTGCCGACGCGGTAGACCGCAAGCAAGCCGAGCGTGAACAGCACGCGCTTGCGCAGGTCGGAGACCGCGAAGATGTTTTTGAGCGAATCAGCGAGCATGTATGTGCCCCGTCCCGCCGTGGCTGCAGCGCAGGCGGAACCCGCCTACGCCAGTACCTCTGCCGTCCCGCCGGCCGCGGCGATCTTCTCCGCCGCCTTGCCGCTGAATTTGTGCGCCCGGATCGTGAGCTTCTTCGAGATGTCGCCGCGGGCGAGCACCTTGACGCCGCCGGTCCGCCCCACCAGACCGTGCTCGCGCAGCAGTTCCGGCGTCACCTCGGTGCCGGCCTCGAACCGCTCGGCGATGGCATCGAGGTTCACCACCGCGTACTCGGAGCGGAACGGGTTGTGGAAGCCGCGCTTCGGCACGCGGCGATGCAGCGGCATCTGGCCGCCTTCGAAGCCGCGCTTGTGCTTGAAGCCGGAGCGGGACTTCGCGCCCTTGTGGCCGCGCCCCGCGGTCTTGCCGTTGCCCGAGCCCTGCCCGCGGCCGACCCGCTTCTTGGCGTGCTTCGCCCCCTTGGGCGGACGCAAGTTTGAAAGATTCATGATCGTGTCTCTGTCGCTTCCCGCGTTGGGCGTTACTCAGTCACTTCCACCAGATGCCGGACCTTCAGGATCATGCCGCGCGTGGCCGGCGTGTCGGGCAGCTCCACCGTGTGGCCGATGCGGCGCAGCCCGAGCCCCTGGACGACGAGCTTCTGCTTGCTGTCGAAGCCGATCCCGCTCTTTCTCAGCGTAATTTTCAGTTTCTTCGCCATAACTATCAGTCCAAAGCGATCTCAGGTCGCTCCAGCTTCCGGCTGGAGATCCCGTCAGGCCGGCGACCCCTGCGGTTCCGGCGCGTCCTGGCCGCGCAGCTTGAGCACGCTGCCGGGCTCGCGCAGCTCCATCAGGCCCTGGAACGTCGCGCGAACGACGTTGTGATGGTTGGCCGAACCAATCGACTTGGTCAGCACGTTCTGGATCCCCGCCGACTCGACCACGGCGCGGACCGCGCCGCCGGCGATGATACCGGTGCCGTCGGGCGCCGGCTTCAGCAGCACCTGCCCGGCGCCGAATCTGCCGAGCACAGGATGCGGCACCGTCGTGCCCTTCAGCGGCACCCGGATCAGCGACTTCTTCGCCGCCTCGATGCCCTTCTTGATCGCCGACGGCACTTCCTTCGCCTTGCCGACGCCGAAGCCGACCACGCCGTGACCGTCGCCGACGACCACGAGCGCGCTGAAGCTCAGATTCTTGCCGCCCTTGACGACCTTGGTGACGCGGCTGATGTTGACCACCGTGTCCTTCAGGTCCAGCTGCGAGGCGTCGATCTTTTCTCTGGTCTCGATCATTGTCAGGTTCCAGTTCCAGTTTCCAGTTACCAGTTTCCAGTTTCCAGTTCAGTTGTCAGTTTCCAGTGTCTCAACTGGTTACTGGCCACTGGCTACTGGCAACGGCCAGCCTCAAAATTCCAGGCCGGCCTCACGTGCCGCGTCGGCCACCGCCTTGATGCGGCCGTGATACAGGTAGCCGCCGCGATCGAACACCACCTGCTTGATCCCCTTCTCCTGCAGGCGCTCCGCGATCGTCTTGCCGAGCGCCTTGGCGCCGGCGACGTTGCCGCCGCGCGTCTTCTCGGTGAACACCGACTTCAGCGACGGCTCGGTGCTCGAGGCCGACACCAGCGTCGATCCGCTCATGTCGTCGATGACCTGCACGTAGATGTGCCCGACACTGCGGAACACGCGCAGCCGCGGCCGCTCGGGCGTGCCGGTGATCCGCTTGCGCTGGCGGAGCGAAATTCTCTTGCGGCGATCCTTTGTCGTTTTGATCTTCATATCCAGCTACCCGCGACCAGCTTGCCGCTCCCCGCTTCCCGCGTCCAGCCTGACGTGGCGACGAACTCCCGGCCGGAAGCCGGAAGCCGGGGGCGGGCAGCGGCGCTACTTCGCTCCAGTCTTCCCGGCTTTCTTCTTCAGCACTTCACCCGTGTAGCGCACGCCCTTCTGCTTGTAGGGATCGGGCTTGCGCAGCGAGCGGATGTCGGCGGCGACCTGGCCGACGAGCTGACGGTCGATGCCGGTCACCGTCAGGTGCGTCTGCTTGTCGATGGCGACGTCGATGCCGGTCGGAATGTCGAACACGACCGGGTGCGAGTAGCCGAGCGCGAAGTGGACCTGCTTGCCCTTCACTTCCGCGCGGTAGCCGACGCCGACGATGTCGAGCTCCTTGCGGAAGCCCTCGGTCACCCCCTTCACCGCGTTGGCGACGAGGCTGCGCGCGAGGCCGTGGAACTTGCCGAGCTCCGGATCTTCGCGGAGCGTCTTCGCGGTCAGGTGGTCGCCGTTCACCTCGAAGCCGATGCCGGGCGGCAGCGGCTGCCGCAGCTTGCCCTTGGGCCCCTGCACGTCGACGGCGCCCGCCTGGACGTCGATCTTGACGCCCTTGGGGATCGGGATGATCTTCTTGCCAATTCGTGACATGGTCGTTTACTCGTCTGTTTCCTGCTGCCGGCTCTCCGCTTCCGGCTCGATCGCTTCACGCAACCGGCTGGAAGCTGCGAGCGGGTGGCGGGCAGCTACCACACGTTGCAGAGCACTTCGCCGCCGACACCCGCCTTGACGGCCTCGCGGCCGGTCATGACGCCGCGCGACGTCGTGAGAATGCTGGTGCCGAGCCCGGCCAGGACGTCCGGCACGTCGTCGCGGCCGAAGTAGACGCGGCGGCCGGGGCGGCTGACGCGCTGCAGGCCGGTGATGACCCGCTCGCCGCGCGGTCCGTACTTCAGCAGCACGCGCAGCGTGCCCTGCGGCTCGCCCGCCTTCGGCTCGACGACCTTGAATCCCTGAATGTAACCTTCGCTCTCCAGGATCTTCGCGATCTCGACCTTCAGGCGCGAGAGCGGCATATCGACGCGGGGATGCCGCGACTGGGTCGCATTGCGGATCCGGGCGAGCATGTCTGCGATCGGGTCTGTCATATTTCTGTTTCCGTTCCCAGTTTCCGGTTGCCGGTTACCAGCTGCTCTTCGTCACGCCGGCGATGTCCCCCTCGAGGGCGAGCTGGCGGAAGCAGAGTCGGCACAGGGCGAACTTGCGAAGGTAGGCGCGCGGCCGGCCGCAGCGCTTGCAGCGGTTGCGAAGGCGGATCTTGTACTTCGGCGCCTTGGTCTCTTTGGCGATCTTTGCTGTCGTGGCCATCGGTTACTCGGGCTTTCTCTGTAACGGACGTCCCTACGACGTCCTGAACGGCATGCCGAGCAGCTGCAGCAGCTTGCGCGACTCTTCGTCGGTCTTGGCGGTGGTCACCACCGAGATGTTCATGCCCCGCGCCTTGTCGACCTTCATGTAGTCGATCTCGGGGAACAGCAGCTGGTCCTTGAGGCCGAGCGTGTAGTTGCCGCGGCCGTCGAAGCCGCGCGGCGACACGCCGCGGAAGTCACGGACGCGCGGCAGCGCGATCGACATCAGCCGATCGAGGAACTCCCACATGCGGTCGCCGCGCAGCGTGACCATCGTGCCGATCGGCATCCCCTGGCGGACCTTGAACTGGGCGATCGACTTCTTGGCGCGCCGCACGACCGGCTTCTGCCCGGTGATGCGCATCACCTCGTCGGCGCCGACGTCGACGATCTTCGCGTTGGCGGTCGCCTCGCCCAGTCCCATGTTGACCACCACCTTCTCGATCTTGGGGATGGCCATCACGTTCTTGTAGCCGAACTCCTTGGCGAGCGCCGGCGCGACTTCCCTGGTGTAGCGGTCCCTGAGGCGGCTCATTTGTCTACCACTCCCTCGCACTTGCGGCAGATGCGCACCTTGCGTCCGTCGCCGAGGATCTTGCGGCCGACGCGGGTGGCCTTGCCGCACTCGGGGCACACCAGCTGCACGTTGGACGCGTGCAGCGGCGCCTCGCGCTCGACCACGCCGCCCTTGATCTGGCGCTGCGGGTTGGGCTTGGTGTGGCGCTTGATCACGTTCACGCCTTCGACGACGACGCGGTTCTTCTCGGGGAGGACCTTGAGGACGCGCCCCTTCTTGCCGCGGTCCTTGCCGGTCGTCACCAGCACGTTGTCGTTCTTCCGAACGGGGGTTTGCAGTCTCGACATTTCAGTTACCAGCTTCCAGCTTCCGGCTCCCAGCTACAGAACTTCTGGAGCTAACGAGATGATCTTCATGAAGCGGCGCTCGCGCAGCTCGCGGGCCACCGGCCCGAACACGCGAGTCCCAATCGGCTCGTTCTGGTCGTTGACCAGCACGGCGGCGTTGCGATCGAACCGGATGTAGCTGCCGTCCTTGCGGCGCTGCTCCTTGACGGTCCGCACGATCACCGCCTTGACGACGGACCCCTTCTTCACGTTCGACTCGGGCGTCGCTTCCTTGACCGACGCGGTGACGATGTCGCCGAGGCGCGCGTAGCGGCCGGTCGAGCCGCCGATCGGGTTGATGACGGCAATTTTTCTCGCGCCGGAGTTATCAGCGACGTCGAGGATAGAACGCATTTGAATCATGACTGTTCTCCTCCAATCGACAATCGCCAACCGCCGATCCCTCGATCGGCACCCGGCGATCGCCAATCGGCAATCGCTAGATCTCCTTCGCCTTCTCGACGATCGAGGTCACCACCCAGCGCTTGCGGGCGCTGAGCGGACGGCTCTCCGCGATGGCGACCTTGTCGCCGACCTTGGCCTCGTTCTTCTCGTCGTGCGCCAGGAAGGTCGAGGTGCGTTTCTGCGTCTTGCCGTAGAGCGGATCGCGCACCTGGCGCTCGATCGCGACCTTGACGGTCTTGTTCATCTTGTCGCTGACGACCACGCCAGTGACGGTTGCCTTGGTGGCCACGGTTACACCGACTCCTTCTCGCGCAGCGCGGTCTTCAGACGGGCGACGTCACGGCGCAGCCCCTTCAGCTTGTGGGCGGCATCGAGCTGCCCCATCGACTTCTGGATCCGCAGCCGGAACAGCTGATCGTCGATCTCCTTGACGCGCGCCTTCAGCTCGTCGGTCCCCAGGTCGCGGCATTCGGCGATCTTCATGACGCTTTCTCCTCCGCGAAGCGGGTGGCGAACCGGGTCCGGATCGGCAGCTTCGCCGCCGCCAGCCGCATCGCTTCCTTCGCCTCGGCCTCGGTCACCCCTTCCATCTCGAAGAGGATCCGGCCGGGGCGGACGACGCACACCCACTCTTCGGGCGCGCCCTTGCCCTTGCCCATGCGCGTTTCCTGCGGCTTCTTCGTAATCGGCTTGTCCGGGAACACGCGCACCCAGATCTTGCCGCCGCGCTTGATGAACCGGGTCATCGCGACGCGCGCCGCTTCGATCTGCCGCGCCGTCATCCAGCAGGGCTCGAGGGCCTTGAGGCCGTAGTTGCCGAACGACACGTCCGACCCTCTCCAGGCCTTGCCCGCCATCCGGCCGCGCTGCTGCTTCCGGTACTTGACCTTCTTTGGCATTAACATGACGAAAATTCCCTGTCGCTACCAGCTACCAGCTACCAGCTCCCTGCTTCCGGCTTCCAGCGATGTGCTCCAGGCAACGAGCTGGAAGCGGGACGCTGGACGCTGACAGCGGCAGCTCCCAGCTAACCCCGCCCTCCGCCGGCTGCGCGGCGAGGCGTCCGATAGTCTTCCTCGCGGCCAATCCGCGGCGCCAGGCGCTCGCCTTTGTAGAGCCACACCTTCACGCCGATGGCGCCGTAGGTGGTGAAGGCCTGGGCGAAGCCGTAGTCGATGTCGGCGCGCAGCGTCTGCAGCGGCAGCTGGCCGTGCAGGTACCACTCGGAGCGGGCG
>DASSPH010000084.1 GCA_035699745.1 Vicinamibacterales bacterium | reverse complement strand
ACGCTGCTGTTGCTCGGCTTCGCGGCTTTTGCGCTGATGCTCGCTGCAGTCGGCCTCTACAGTGTCGTGTCGTACTCGGTGTCCTGCCGGTCCAAGGAATTCGGCATCCGTATGGCGCTCGGTGCCGGTCGCGGGCGCATCGTCAACGCCGCGGTGCAGCCGGCGGTCTTGGCCCTTGCCGCGGGCCTCTTCGCTGGTCTCGGATTGAGCGTGGGGCTTGACACGGTTGTAGCCCGGTGGTCGATCGGCAGACTCAACGATCCGGTCGTGCTCGTCGCCGTCAGCCTGGTGCTGCTTGTCGTGACGATGATGTCCGCCGCGATGCCGGCGAACCGAGCGGCCTCGATTCAGCCGGTCGACGCGCTGCGGATCGACTGACGAGCCCCGGGCCGGCGCGGCCTTGTACGTCACCTTGCCCTGAGGTGATCGGAACGCAAATAACCCACGTCGCTCCGTTCACCTCCGTTGCCTCCGTTCCTCCGTGTGTGAGATCCGTTCCCTCCGTCAACCTCCGTGCAGGCGCCGGCTCTTCATTTCACCTTCCACTCCTGCACGCCGGCCGACACGTTCGGCTGCATCACGAGCTCGATCCGTAAAGCCGCCGTCGTGACCGGCGTGAAACGGACGGTGTTGTAGGCGTCCTTCGCGGTCCCGTATGCACCGTGCGCGGCGACCGGTTTCCAGACCGCGCCATCCTTGTAGAGGAGCCGCCACGATCTCGGCACGCGCACGCCGCCGCGGCCGGTGTCGTCGAACCAGTAGACCTGCACTTCCGACACCGTCGACGGCTTCGCGAACGCCATCTCGATCCATTCCCCGTCGGCGCCGCTGCAGTTCGCAGTCCGTGTCTCGGAGCAGCCGTTCCGCGGCCACCAGTCGAAGTACGACGTCGAGTCGTTCGAGGCGCGCGGATCCTCGCCGTCGATGATGTTGCGGATGTTCTTGCGGCTGGCCGAGTGCGTCAGCGTCGACGTCGTCGCCACCGTCGGATACGGTGTCGGCCGCGCGGCCGCGTCCGTGCGGGCGAGCCACACCGCCATCTGCCCGCGGCCGCGGTTGGCCCACGTCGCATACGGGATGGCGACGAACGGCTGTTCCGTCTTCAGCAGCGCCCCCCTGGCGTCGAGGGCGAGCCCGACCGCGCGTCCCTTCACGATCGCGACGCCGTTCAGCAGGTCGCTGCGGAACTCCGAGGTCATGGCGCTCGCGTCCGGCAGCACGATGTTGCGCACCTTGCCGTTCGGGTTGTCCGGCCACTCGGCAGCGTAGACGATCGGGCCGCGCTGGAGGGCGACGCGGCCGCGATCCGCTTCCACCTTGTCGTGCGCGACCACGCGGCGGACCGGCATCGGCAGGTGGAGGTCGATCGTGTCGCCGGTGGTCCAGGTCCGCGTGACGGCGGCATAACCTGCGGAGGTGACGGTCAGCGGCGTCGTCCGGCCGTTGACGCGGAGCGTCGGGGCCGTCGCCGCCTTGTCGAGGAAGCGATAGAGATCGCTGGGCACGGGCTGTTCCCGGGCCCAGCCCGGGATGCGGACGTTGACGGTGAACTTGCGCGGCGCGTCGGTGGCCAGGCCGATCGTCACGTCGCCATCCCAGGGATAGCGGGTCTGCTGCGTGACCTTCACCGTGCCGCCCGCGAGATCGACGTCGGCGCTGCCGCCGGCGAACAGGTTCACGAACAGGGCGTCGGCCTGCCTGGCGTAGATGTAGCCCGGCACCGAGGCCATGAAGCGCGTGATGTTGCCCGGGCAGCACGCCACGCCGAACCATTCCTGCCGCGCGTGCTGGCCGTTCGACTCGAGCGGGTTGGGATAGAAGAACGTGTCCCCCTCGAGCGAGACGCCGGAGATCAGCCCGTTGTAGAGCGTCCGCTCCATGATGTCGATGTACTTGGCGTCGCCGTGCAGCAGGAACTGGCGGTGGTTCCAGTAATCCATGCCGACCGACGCGCACGTCTCGTTGTAGGCGGTCATGTTCGGCAGGTCGTACGGATCGCCGAAGCCTTCGTGGCCGCCGGCGGCGCCGATCCCGCCGGTGAGGTACAGCTTCGATTGCACGAGGTTGTCCCAGATGCGATCGCCGGCGGTGCGGATCTTCGCGTCGTTCTCGATCGCCGCGACGTCGGCCATCCCGGCATACATGTACATGGCGCGGACCGCATGGCCGACGGGCTCGGCCTGGTCGATGATCTTCAACTGCGCCTGGTTGTAATCGAGTCCGCGCGGATTCACGGTCTCGCCGGCGGGCAGGTTCCCCGGGCCCCGCTCGTCGAGCAGGAACCTGGCGAGCGACAGGTACTCTTCTTTGCCGGTGACGCGATACAGCTTCACCAGCGCCATCTCGGTGATCTGGTGGCCGGGCCAGGTGGTTCGCTTGCCCGGGCCGAACGTGTTCACGAGCAGATCCGCGGCGCGCGTCGCGACGTCGAGCAGCGTCTTCTTGCCGGTCGCCTGGTAGTGGGCGGCGGCGGCTTCGAACAGGTGGCCGAGGTTGTAGAGCTCGTGGCTGTCGTTGCGCTCGTTGACCCAGCGCGCCGCGCCGGCCCAGCGATGCGGGTTCTTCGGATCGATCGTCCGCGTCGTGTAGATGTAGCCGTCCGGCTCCTGCGCGGCGGCTATCTTGGCGATCAGCTTGTCCACGTAGGCGTCGAGCTGCGGATCCGGCTGCACGTTGAGGACGTACGCGGCGCCTTCGATCACCTTGTAGAGATCGCTGTCGTCGAAGGGGTAGGGGGGCGCCTTCATGTCGTGCGGCTCCCCCCGGAGCGCCTGGGCCGCCCGCTCGAAGTTGTTCATGCGGCCCGACTCTTCGCACTTCTGGAAGGCCGCGGGGATCGTCACCTTCCGATTGGTTTCGATCCGCGGCGCCCAGAACACGTCGTTCAGCCGCACCGCGGTGAAGGGCACGGGCTGCACGGGATAATCGCCGGCGCGCTTCTGCGCCGTGGCGCTGAAGGTGACCAGCGCGATGGTGGCGGCCGTGACAAGAAAGCGAAGCATGCGCATATCGAAATCCTGTAGGATCAGCCGGGCCTGTAATCGCTTACATCAGGGAGCTGCATGGGAGCGCACGTGTGCCGGATAACCGCGTGGCTGCTGATCGCCGCAACCTCCGACACCGACTATATCGCCGCCGGCAGCGCCTTTGGGCGCCCGCTCGTCCGCTGCCGGACGACGCGTCATGGCGACGTTTGCATCTCCAGTCCGCAGCCAATTTGGGGTGAGTGCTCGATATAGTACGATGCCCGGTCCGGAGGAGGACCAATGTCCCGTTTCACCGCCGATCAACTTGCGTTCGCCGCCGCGAAGAAGAGCTACATGGGGCGGGCCGAGTCGATCGAGTTCCTGAAGGCCATGAACATCCGTCACAGCGTGGGCCACTGGTCCGCCGGTGACTTCTACGACCGCTTTGCACCTCCGGGATACCACTCGGACGACCCCACCTTCAGCAACACCTTCGAAGCGCAGTGCCGGCGCACGAAGGCCGCCGGCGTCGACGCCGTCGAGATCCATCAGAGCGTGTTCGAGAAGACGCTGAACGGCGATCTCGATACCGCCGCAATCGAGCGCGCGCAGCACGGGTTCCTGAAGGACCTCGGCATGACGGTCACCGCGTGCAACATCAACGTCTGGACCAACCCCAGGTTCAAGCTGGGCGGGCCGTGCAATCCCGATCCGGCGCTGCGCCGCGCCGCGCTGGACGAGATCATGAAGGGGCTGGAGATCTGCAAGATCATGAAGATCGGGGTCCTGAGCGTGTGGCCCGGATCGGACGGCGCCGACTATCACTTCCAGATCGACTATCGCCAGCAGCTCGAATGGTTCGCCGAAGCGCTCATCGCCGTGAACCGCGAATGCCTGAAACACGGCGTCAAGCTCGGCATCGAGCCCAAGCCATACGAGCCGCGCGAGCTGTTCATGGTCGTGCCGACCGCGGCGTCCGCGATCGTCGTCGCGCAAAAGGTGAACCAGGCGTGCGGCGGAAACAACTGCGGCCTGACCATCGACTACGGCCACCAGAAGATGGAAGCGACGACCGCCTCGACGGCCTGCGATCTCGCCGACTGGGCCGGCGTGCC
The DNA here is from genome assembly GCA_035699745.1 of Vicinamibacterales bacterium. Lineage (NCBI taxonomy): Bacteria > Pseudomonadati > Acidobacteriota > Vicinamibacteria > Vicinamibacterales > Vicinamibacterales bacterium. The sequence goes on along the minus strand of DASSPH010000084.1, from coordinate 16,395 downwards.
GGTGCACAAGTTCGACATCAACGACGCGCGCCAGGGGCGCAACGATCAGGACCTGATGTTCGGGACGATTTCGATTCCCGAGTCGGTCGAGTATCTCTACACGACTTTCATCCGTGACTACCAGGGCTACTACAGCCAGGACCAGTTCACCTACCGCGAGGACCCGACGCGCGCCATCGAGCGCAGCATGATCAACTTCGCCAATCTGGCGCTGAAGGCCGTGCGGATCTATGCGTTGCAGCCGCAGCTCGACAAGGCGCGTCGGGCCGGCACCGGCCCGGACGTGCTCGACGTCGTATCGCCCGTGCTGGTTGGGTGAACCGTTTTACGGGAGAGCCGGAGAACAGGGGCAGACAGTTTTTCCGCTCCGGTTCTCGGGTTCTCCTGTGCGAGACATGCGACAGTCCTCCTACACCATCGGCGTCGATTTCGGCACCAACTCCGTTCGCGCGGTGGTCGTCGATACCGCGGACGGACGCGTGGTCGGTACGCGCGTGTTCGAGTACCCCAGCGGGGACCACGGCGTCCTGCTCGATCCGAAGCAGCCGCACCTCGCGCGGCAGAATCCCGCCGACTACATCGAGGGGCTCGGGGCCGCGGTCGCCGGAGCGCTGAGTGACGCGGACCGCGAGCCGGGGTTCACCCGCGACCGCGTGATCGGCATCGGCTCGGACACGACCGGATCGACGCCGCTGCCCGTCGACGCCCAGGCGCGGCCGCTGGCGCTGGATCCGACGTGGGCGTCCGAGCCTGCGGCGCACGCCTGGCTCTGGAAGGATCACACCTCCGCCGGGCAGGCGGCGGCGATCACCGAGACGGCGCGCCGGCACGCGCCCGAGCTGCTGGCGCCGATCGGCGGCACCTACTCGTCGGAATGGTGGTGGTCCAAGATCTGGCGGTGCCTGGAGGTCGCGCCTGCGGTGTTCGACGCCGCCGCCAGCTGGGTCGAGCTCGCCGATTTCATCCCGGCGGTGCTGTCGGGCGTCAGCGACTCGCGGCGGATCGTGCGGTGCGTCTGCGCCGCGGGACACAAGGCGATGTACTCCCCCGCGTGGGGCGGCCTGCCGCCGAAGTCGTTCCTCGAGCGGCTCGATCCGAAGCTCGCCGCGTTGCGCGACCGGCTCTACGACGAGGCGCATCCGCCGGGACGCCCGGCGGGGTTTCTGAGCGACGAGTGGGCTGCCACGCTCGGTCTGCGCGCCGGCATTCCCATCGCCATGGGTGGATTCGACGCGCATTATGGCGCCGTCGGATCCGGCGTTCGCACCGGGACGCTCGTCAAGATCATCGGCACCTCGACGTGCGACTGCGCCATCGCGCCGGTCTCGAACAAGCTGGCCAACATCCCCGGCATCTGCGGGATCGTGACCGGCTCGATCCTGCCGGACTACTTCGGGATCGAAGCGGGGCAGTCGGCGGTCGGCGACATCCTGAACTGGTGGGTGCGGCTGTGCCAGGGCGAGGGCGCCGCCGCCGGCGCGAGTGAGTCGCTGCACGAATCGTTGACGACGCGCGCGGCCTGGCTGGCGCCGGGAGAATCCGGGCTCGTCGCGCTCGACTGGAACAACGGCAACCGCACGATCCTCGTGGACCCGAAGCTCACCGGCCTGCTGATCGGCCAGACCCTGCACACCACGGCCGCCGAGGTCTATCGCGCGCTCATCGAGTCGACCGCCTTCGGCGCGCGGGTCATCATCGAGCGCATGCGCGAGTACGGCGTCCCGATCGACCGCGTCGTCTGCTGCGGCGGCATCGCCGAGAAGAACGACCTGTTCATGCAGATCTACGCCGACGTCATCGGTCAGCCGATGCTCATTGCCGGATCGCCGCAGACGCCCGCGCTCGGCTCGGCGGTGTCGGCCGCGGTGACCGCCGGAGGAGCCGGCGGCGGCTACGACTCGTGGACCGAGGCGCAGGACCGGATGACGTCGCTGAAGCAGAAGCGCTTCGAGCCGCGTCCCGCGGCGCAGCAGGTCTACAACGAGCTCTACGCGATCTATCGCGAGCTGCACGACGGCTTCGGCGGCGTCCGCGGCGCGGCGCCGGATCTCGCCAGCGTGATGAAGCGGCTGCTGGCGATCAAGGAGCGGGCCGCGGCATGACCCGGCGCGAACTGCAGGAGGCGGCGTTCCTGGCGAATCGCGCCCTGGCGGAGACGGGGCTCGTGATGGGCACCTTCGGCAACGTCTCGGCAGGGAATCACGGCATCGGGGAGCTCGCGATCAAACCCAGCGGTGTGCGCTACGAGGATCTCACGCCGGAACAGATGGTCGTCGTCTCGCTGGACACGGGGCAGGTGCTCGCCGGCACGCTGCGTCCATCGTCCGACACGCCGACGCATCGCGAGCTCTATCGCGCGTTCCCCTCGATCGGCGGCGTCGTGCACACCCACTCGGAATACGCGACCGCGTTCGCCCAGGCGCGGCAGCCGATTCGCTGCATGGGGACGACGCATGCGGACTACTTCTGCGCTGACGTTCCGGTGACCCGCCCGATGACGCGCGAGGAAGTGGAGCAGGACTACGAGCGGAACACGGGCCTGGTGATCGTCGAGGCGGTCACCGCCGCCGGCGGCGCGGATGCCATGGGCGCGATCCTCGTGGCCAATCACGGCCCCTTCACCTGGGGGGCCACGCCCATCGACGCGATCGAGCGCGCCGAAGTGCTCGAGTATCTCGCCCGCCTGGAATGGCGCGTCCGCGCGCTGGCGCCCGACGCGCCGCGTCCGGACGGTTTCCTCGTCGACAAGCACTTCCGCCGCAAGCACGGCCCGTCCGCGTACTACGGGCAACTGCCAAAAGGGGTCCGACCCAGGTCTGACCCCTGAGTGGCACCCGCGAAAAGGGGGTCAGACCCGGGTCTGACCCCTTTGGCAGAACCTGCACACCTGGAGGGTGATGGAGAAGGCAGTTTTGTGGGATCTCGACGGCACGCTCGTGGATTCCGAGGAGTATCACTGGCTCTCCTGGCGCGACACGCTGCAGCTCGAGGGGATCGCGCTCACGTACGATCGATTCCTGGCCAGCTTCGGCCAGCGCAACGATCGCATCCTCGGCGCGTGGCTCGGCCCGGACGCCGACCCGGCGCGCGTGCAGCGGATCGGGGACGCCAAGGAGGCGGAGTACCGCCGCCTCGCCGAGGTCCATGGGCTCCAGCCGCTGCCGGGCGCGCGCGAATGGCTCGCTGCGCTGCGCGCCGCGGGATGGAAGCAGGCGATCGCCTCGTCGGCGCCCGGGGCGAACGTCGAGGTGATGCTCCGCGTGCTGGGACTGACGGGCTATCTCGACGCGATCGTCGCCGCGGAAGACGTCGCCATCGGCAAGCCGGATCCCCAGGTGTTCCTGAAGGCCGCCGCGAAAGTCGGGATCCCGCCGGGCCGCTGCATCGTCGTGGAGGATGCCGCCGCCGGCGTCGAGGCGGCGCGCCGCGCGGGGATGAAGAGCATCGGCGTCGCGAAGAACGGTCCGCTGGCGGCGGACGTGGTCGTCATGTCGCTGGCCGATCTCGAGGCCGACGCGTTCGACAAGCTGCTCGCGTCTCGATCTCCGGCCTGACGAGCGTCAACGCTTCTTCGGACGTCCCGTCGACTTCCGGACGACGAGCGTCGTCGGCACCTGATAGACGGCCCCCTCGAGCCGCTCGCCGCCGATCAGCCGGAACAGCGCGTCGAAGGCCGTCGAACCGACGTCGGCGGGCGACACCCGGACGGACGTCAGCGGCGGGCTGGCGTAGCTCGCCAGCGGAATATCGTCGAAGCCGACGAGCGAGAGATCCGCGGGCACGCGCAGGCCGGCGGCGTCGATGGCGTGCAGCGCGCCGATGGCGGTCCAGTCGTTGGAGCAGACGACCGCGGTCGGGGACTTGGCGACGCGGAGCAGCGCATTCATCGCCTGCTGCCCCCCCTCGGCGGTGTGAGTGCCCTCGCGAATCAGCTTGGGATCGGCGGCGATGCCGTTCGCGCGCAAGCCATCGAGAAACGCCTGCTGGCGCGTCCGGGCGGAGTGCAGCTCCAGCGGACCGGTGATGAAGCCGATCCGCTCGTGGGCGAGTGCGGCGAGGTGATCGACCGCCTGGCGGATCCCATGCGCGTAGTCGATCAGCACGTGACTCATGCGCGGTCCGACCCGCCCGACGTCCATGAAGGCCAGCGGGACGCCGTGGCGGGCGAGTTCCTTGATCAGCCCGAGATCCATCTCCGAGGTCATGATCGCGACGCCGTCCACCTTGCGCTCCAGCATCCGCCGGACGCAGCCGGTCATGCGCGCCGTCTGGTAGTCGGTGCTGGTGAGGATGAGATCGTATTGATGCTGCGTCGCGAGCGCCTCGAAGCTGCGCACCAGTTCCGGGAAGAACGGGTTGGTGATGTCGGAGACGATCAGCCCGAGGAGGCGGCTGCGGCCGGAGACGAGGGTGCGCGCGTGGCTGTTGGGGTAGTAGTTCAGCGCCGCCGCCGCGCGCCACACCTTGCGGGCGGTCTCCGGCCGGACGGCGCCGCTCTGGTTCAGCGTGCGCGACACCGTGGCGGTCGAGACGTTCGCGCGCTTCGCGATGTCGCCGATGTTCAGCTGCCGCTCTCCATCTTCTTCCAGGCGAGGATGTATGCGTCGAGGTTGGCCCGCGTGACCACGTCGAGCCCCGAGTCGATGATCCGGCTCGCCGGCAGCTGCCCCTGCTTGATGCCGTAGAGCAGCTTCACGGACTCGCTGCCCCAGCCGAAGTACTTCTGCCCGATCAGCACCTCGACGCGGCCTTCGCGCAGCAGGTCCAGCGCCGGCTGGATGGTGTCGAAGGCGAACAGCTTCGTCTTCGCCGGATCGATCGCGGTGGTGGCGTTGCGCGTGAACACCGGCCAGCCGCCGGTGGCGAGCCAGGCGGCGAGGTCCGGATAGCGGGCGCTGCCGGTCGCGATCAATTCCGCGCACCGCACGGTGTCTTCCTTGATGTCGAAGACCTCGACGATTTGAATGCCGGGCGCGGTCGCGAGCGCCGCCTTCATCCCGTCGAGCCGCCGCTGCAGGTTGGTGGCCCCCAGGCTGGTGATGATCGCGACCTTGCCCCTGCCGTTCAGGGCCTTGACCGCGTGCTCGCCGAGCGCGCGGCCGCCGGCGAAATCGTCCACGCCGTAGAAGGCGATTCGCCTGGACTTCGGCGCGTCGGAGTCCCAGGTGATCACCGGGATCCCGGCGTCGATCGCCTTGTCGATCGTTTCGGTGAGGAAATCGCCGTTGAGCGTGGAGATCGCGATCCCGTCGACGCGCTGGGTGATGGCTGACTCGAGGATCTCTTTCTGCTTCAACTGATCGGCGCTGGTCGGCCCGGTCCAGATGACGTCGACGTTGCCGTATTGCTTCGCCTGCCGCTCGGCGCCGATCCTCGCGTAGTTGAAGACCGGGAGGTCGATGGCCTTCGGAATGACCATGAAGCGCAGCCGCGGGGCCGCGTCAGGCGCCTTCGAGCCGCCGCAGCCCAGGACGGCCGACAGACACAGACACAAGGCCGCGGCCACGGATCGCACGGCGCACACGGATTCGACGGGCCGTCTGATCCGGGTCGTCCGTGGCCTCCGTGGTGTCCGTGGCACTAGCCCCCACTCTCCATCTTCTTCCACTTCGCGGCGTAGTCCTCGACGTTCTCCCTGGTCACCACGTCGACGCCGGAGTCGATGACCGTGGACGGCGGATTCTTCCCGTGCTTGATGTCGTAGAGCAGCTTCACCGCCTCGCTGCCCCAGCCGAAGTACTTCTGGCCGATCAGCACCGTCACCTTCCCCTCGCGCAGCAGGTCGAGTCCCGGCTGGATGGTGTCGAACGAGATCATCCTGGTCTTCGCGGGATCGATGGCGGTCGTCGCGTTGCGGGTGAAGATCGGCCAGCCGCCGGTCGAGAGCCAGGCCGCCAGATCGGGGTAGCGCTTCGTGCCGCTGGCGATCAGCTCGGCGCAGCGCACCGCGTCTTCCTTGATGTCGAACACCTCGACGATCTGAATGCCGGGCGCCTTGCTCAGCCCCTCCTTGATGCCGTCGAGGCGCCGCTGCAGGTTGGTGGCGCCGTAGCTGGTGATGATCGCCACCTTGCCGGTGCCATTCAGCAGCCGGATCGTCTCCTCGCCCATGATCCGGCCCGAGGCGAAATCGTCCACGCCGTAGAACGCCGCGCGCTTCGACTTCGGCGCGTCCGAGTCCCAGGTGACCACCGGAATCCCGGCGTCGACGGCCTTGTTGATCGTGTCGGTCAGGAAGTCGCCGTTGAGCGCAGAGATGGCGATGCCGTCGACGCGCTGGGTGATGGCGGATTCGAGGATCTCCTTCTGCTTCAACTGGTCGGCGTTCACCGGCGCGTTCCACAGGATGTCGACGTTGCCGTATTCCTTCGCCTGGCGCTCGGCGCCGATCTTCGCGTAATTGAACACGGGGATCTCGAGCGCCTTCGGGATCACCGCGAACCGCAGCCGCTGGCCCGCGGCCGGCGCGCCCGGTTCCGGCGCCTTCGTGCCGCTGCAGCTCACCGCGAGAAGAACCGCCAGTACCAGAACGTATTTGCGCATCGATCCTCAGCCTCTCTTCTTCAACAGTAACTGATCGACGACCACGATGACGATCACCACCAGCCCGACGATCAGCCGGTCGTAGAACGTGGCGCCGGGAATCTGCGGCAGCGCGTTGCGCAGCACGCCGAAGATCAGCGTGCCGAGCACGGCCCCGATCACCGAGCCGCGGCCGCCCGCCAGGCTGGCGCCGCCGACGACGGAAGAGGCAATGATATCCAGCTCGTAGCCGGTCGCCAGATCGGCCTTCCCCTGGCCCTGGACGAGGACGAGCACCACCCCCGAGACCGCCGCCAGCACCCCGGAGATCACGTAGACCGACGTCTTCACCCGGTTGACCGCGATTCCGGAAAAGAGCGCGGCGGTCTCGTTGCCGCCGACCGCGAATACCGATCGGCCCCACTGAAACGCCGTCATCAGGACCTGGAAGATGACGGCGAGCGAGACCATGATGATCGGCGCCACCCAGTCGGCGTCGAGCCCGAACGGGCGCCAGCCGCCGCGCAGCAGGCTGGACACGTCGAAGTACTGCCCCTCGGTGATGATGAACGCCAGGCCGCGGGTGATCCCCATGACGCCGAGCGAGGCGATGAACGGCGGCAGGTTGACGAGCACGACCAGGGCGGCGGTGAGCAGGCCCGAGACGAGGCCGACGAGCACGCCGACGCTCATCGCCGGTCCGAGCGCCCAGCCTTGCACGACGAACAATTGCGCGCAGACGACGCCGGCCAGGGCGATCACGGCGCCGGGGGCGAGATCGATGCCGCCGGAGATGATCACGATGGCCGCGCCGACCGCGGCGATGCCGTAGATCGCGGAATACTTCAGGATCAGGACCGCGTTGCCGGCATTGAGGAAGGGATGCGACCGGTTGCCGTCCGGCCACAGCCACCACGTGAAGAAGAGGATCTCCAGCACGAGGATGACCACCGTGCTGAACTCGCGCGCGTGCCAGAGTTTCTTCATCCCGCCGCCGATTCGTGTGTCGCGAGCTGCATGACGGATTCCTCGGTCGCCTCGGCGCCGGCGATCTGCCCCTGGATGCCGCCTTCGCGCATCACCACGATCCGGTCCGCCAGCGCGAGCACCTCGGGCAGATCGCTGGAGGCGACGAGGCAGGCGGCGCCCCGGGCCGCCTCGCGGCGGATGATCTCGTGGATTTCGAACTTCGCGCCGACGTCCACCCCTTTGGTCGGCTCGTCGAGCAGCAGCACGCGCGGCGACGTCGCCAGCCACTTGGCGACGACGACCTTCTGCTGATTGCCGCCGCTGAGCGAATCCGGCGGGACCTCGACGCCGGCCGCCTTGATCCGCCACGACTCGACCAGCGCCTGCGCCTCGCGCCGCTCGCTGGCCGTGCGGATCAGCACCTCGCGTTTCACCGTGCGATCCGGCAGCACCAGGTTGTGCCGGATCGTCAGATTGAAGAGCAGTCCCTGCCGTTGCCGTTCTTCCGGGACCAGCGCGATGCCGGCGCGCGCCGCGTCCGCCGGAGACGCCGGATCGATCGGCACGCCGTCGATCTTGATCGTGCCGGCCTCGCGGCGGTACAGCCCGAAGATCGTCTCGAGCAGCTCCGAGCGCCCCGACCCGACGAGCCCGAACAGGCCGACGATTTCGCCGGCGTGGACGCGCAGCGACACGTTGCGGAAGCACGGCCGGCGGCCGAGCCCGTCGACCGACAGCGCCGGCGGACGCTGCTCGTCACGCGTCCTCGCGGCCATGACCGCGCGCGGCGGCAGCTCGCGTCCCACCATCGCCCGCACCACGTCATCGGGCGTGACCGCGCCCTTGACGAACGTGTTCACGTAGCTGCCGTCGCGCAGGACGGTGATGCGATCGCAGAGCCGGAACACTTCCGGCAGGCGGTGCGACACGTAGAGCAGGGTCGTGCCGCGGGCCTTGAGCCTGGCCAGGACGGCGAAGAGATGGTCCGTCTCCGCGTCGGTGAGCGCCGTCGTCGGTTCGTCGAGCACGAGGATCTGGCAGTCGAACGCCAGCGCGCGCGCGACCTGCAGCAGCTGCCGGTAGGCGGCGGACAGCGACGACGCCGGCGCGTCCGGTGAGATCGGCAGGTGCAGCTCGTCGAGCAGCGCGCGGGTGCGTTCGCGCATCTCCTGATCGCGCAGCCGTCCGCGGCGGACGATCTCGCGGCCGGCGAAGATGTTGCCCGCGACCGTGAGGTTCTCGAAGCACAGCATCTCCTGGTACACCATGCCGATGCCGCGTTCGAGCGCGTCGCGGGGGCTGCCGAGGTGCAGCCGCTCGCCGCGCCAGTGCACGTCCCCGCCGTCCGGCTGGACGATCCCGGCGAGGATCTTGAGGAGCGTGGACTTGCCGGCGCCGTTCTCGCCCATCAGGCCGTGCGCCTCCCCCTCGGCGACGGCGAACGACACGCCGCGCAGCGCGCGGACGGCGCCGAACGACTTGCGCACGTCGGTGAATCGCAGACCCTGGGAGGCGGCAGTCACGCGGGGGAGAATTCTACTTTACAATGCGCGCATGCTGACTCTCGCCCGCTGCACCGCGCCCGCACTGGCCGGTATCCTCCTGCTGGGAAGCACCGTGACCAAGACCACGACGAAGTCGGTGTTTCAGGGGACGCCGGTTGAAATGGCGACGTTGAAGAACTCGCGCGGGATCGAGCTGCAGGCGATCAACTACGGCGGCATCATCACGTCGCTGAAGGTGCCGGATCGCAGCGGCGCGATCGCCGACGTGGTCCTGGGCTTCGATCGCCCCGACGGCTACTGGGCGGATCCGCCGCATCCGTATTTCGGCGCCATCGTCGGGCGTTATGGGAACCGGATCGCCAGGGCACGCTTCGCCGTGGGCGGCCGGACCTACACACTGGCGGCGAACAACGGGCCCAACCACCTGCATGGCGGCCGGCGCGGGTTCGACAAGGTCCTCTGGGACATGTCGACGCGGAACACGGCGCAGGGCTCGTCGGTGATCTTCTCGCGCACCAGTCCCGACGGCGAGGAAGGGTACCCCGGCAACCTGCGCGCGACGGTGACCTACACCCTCACCGACAAGAACGAAGTGATCATCGAGTACCGCGCGACCACCGACAAGGCGACCCCGGTGAACCTGACGCAGCACAGCTACTTCAATCTCGCCGGCGAGGGCAGCGGCGACATCCTCGCGCATCAGCTCACCGTCAACGCGGATCGCTACACGCCGGTGGACGAGACGCTGATTCCGACGGGGGAGCTGGCGCCGGTCGAAGGGACGCCGTTCGACTTCCGCCAGCCGACTGCCGTGGGCGCGCGGATCAACGCCGACCATCCGCAACTGAAGGCCGGGAAGGGCTACGACCACAACTACGTGCTGAACCGCAAAGGCGTCGGCGCGCAGTTCGCCGCGCGCCTGACCGACCCGAAGAGCGGCCGGACGCTGGAAGTCAGCACGACCGAGCCGGGCATCCAGTTCTATTCCGGCAATTTCCTCGACGGCACGATCAAGGGCAAGGGGGGGCACGTGTACGCCCACCGGACCGGCCTGTGTCTCGAGACGCAGCACTATCCCGACTCGCCGAACCAGAAGAACTTCCCGTCGACGATTCTGCAGCCCGGAAAGGTCTATTCGTCCAGGACGGTCTGGACCTTCAGTGCCAAATAGACGCGACGCGCTGAAGGGGCTCGGCACGTTCGGCGCGACACTGCTGCTGCGCCTCGACACCGGCGCGCAGGGGGAGGACCTCGTCGTCGCCGGGCAGCCGGTCGAACTGCGCGTCGCGTCGGTGTCCCCTCATACCGTCCGCGTGTCGGTCGTCCCGCGCCGGCCGGCGGCGCCAGGTGCCGCCGCCAGCGGCCTCAATCCTGACGGCGGGCTGGGGACGTTTTCGGAGCAGCGCCGGGCGGTTCCGCGCAGCGGATCGATCAAGGCCGGCAATCTCACCGTGACGGTCACGCGGGCGCCTCTCGGCGTCCGCATCGCCGATGCGTCCGCCGCGATCCAGGACCTGACGGTGACCGATGCCGGCGTGCTGCAGTTCGCGATCGGCGGCGCGCCGCTCCTCGGCTTCGGCGAAGGCGGTCCGCAGTTCGATCGGCGCGGCGCCGTCGATGCGATGCGGAACGGGCAGGGCGGCTACCGGCTGCGCACGCACGGCGGACGGGTGCCGATTCAGTGGCTGATCGGCACGGGCGGGTGGGGCCTGTTCATCCATCAGCCGCTGGGCGCGTTCGACCTGACGGGACCACGCGGGACGCTGACCTCGCAGTCGCCGCTGCCGATCGACTGTTTCGTCGTCGCCTCGAAGGATCCGGCGATCGTGATGCGCGAGTACGCGCGGATCACCGGGCTGCCTGCAATGCCGCCGCGGTGGTCGTTCGGATACCAGCAGTCGCACCGCACGCTCGCCGGCCCCGGCGAAGTCATGTGGGTCGCGAAGACGATGCGGGAGAAGAAGCTGCCGTGCGACGCGCTGATCTATCTCGGCACCGACTTCACGCCGTCGGGCTGGAACACCCATAACGGCGAGTTCACCTGGAAGACGGAGACCTTCCCCGATCCGAAGACGGCGATCGACGAGCTGCACGCGCTGAACTACAAGGTCGTGCTGCACGTGGTCATCGAGGGGCGCCGCCTGCACGGGACGGTGAAAGACGTCTGCGCGGCGCCGGAGCCGAGCGGACGAACGCCGGAAGGGCAGTGGCCTCCGGATCGAAGCGTCGGCTGCTACTGGCCGCATCACAAGGGTGTGTTCGATCTCGGCGTGGACGGCTGGTGGCCCGATCAAGGCGACGGGCTGGACGCGCCGTCGCGGCTGAATCGGATCCGCATGTACTGGGAAGGGTCGCAGCTCTGGCGCCCCGACCAGCGTCCCTACGCGCTGCACCGCAACGGCTACGCCGGCATGGCGCGCTTCGGCGCGTTCCTCTGGTCGGGCGACGTGTATTCGACGTGGGAGACGTTGAAGACGCACGTCCCGGTGGCCGTGAACACCGGGCTGAGCGGCATCCCGTACTGGGGAACCGACATCGGCGGCTTCGTCCCGACCGCGGAGTTCACGGGCGAGCTCTACGTGCGCTGGTTTCAGTTCGGCGCCTTCTGTCCGCTGTTCCGATCGCACGGCCGCGCCTGGCACCTGCGCCTGCCGTGGGGCTGGAACCTCGGCGAGACCGGGCCCGGCGAGATCACGACGTACTCGGGCGCGGCGCTGCCCCCGCCATCCGAGCTGCACAACGGGCAGGTCGAGCCGATCTGCCGCAAATACCTGGAGCTGCGGTACCGCTTGATGCCGTACCTCTATTCCGCGGTTCGCGAGACGGCGCAGACGGGAATGCCGATCCTGCGCGCGATGTGGCTGCACCATCCGGACGATCCCGCAGCGGTCTCCCGCGGCGATCAGTACTTCTGGGGGCGCGACCTGCTGGTCGCTCCTGTCGTCGAAAAGGGCGCGGCATCGCGCCGCGTGTATCTGCCGCGGGCGTCCGCACGCTCAGCGGGATCCGACGCTGCCGAGCGGCGCGGGTCGTGGTTCGATTTCTGGACCGAGGAGCGCGTCGAAGGCGGCCGCGAGATCGAGCGCGCCGTCGATCTTGCCACCATGCCGATTTATGTGCGCGCGGGCGCCATCGTCCCGACCGGACCGGTGAAGCAATATACCGCGCAGCCCGACCCGGGGCCTCTCTCGATCACGGTCTATCCCGGCGCGGACGGCGCGTTCGACCTCTTCGAGGACGACGGCACGTCGTTCGAGTACCGGCGCGGGGCATGGATGGGGATTTCGATGCGTTGGGACGATCGCGCGGGCCAGCTCAGCCTGTCGCTGACGCCCGGCTCGCGGATGCGCGCCCCGCTGGTCCGCGAGGTCGAGGTGCGAGTCGCGGGACAGACGCGCATCCATCGCGCCGCCTTCTCCGGCCGGCGCGCGATCGTGCCCTGAGCGCCGGGTATACTCGTGTGGCGATGACGCGCGCCCTCACGGCGAAGCTCGCCGGCCTCGCGCTGGCTCTCTGCGCGGTGTTGCTGTGCATCACGCCGACGGCGCGGCCGCGCGCCGAGTCGCTGCCGCAGCATCTCGACGACCGCACGTTCTGGATGCTGGCGTCCGAGTTCTCCGAGCCCAACGGCACGTTCCGGTCCGACAACCTGGTTTCGAACGAGACCGTCTTTCAGTACGTCATTCCCACGCTGCAGCAGACGCTCGGACCGGTGAGTGCGTACATCGGCGTCGGCCCCGATCAGAACTTCACCTACATCGCCGCCGTCAGGCCCGAGATCGCCTTCATCGTCGACATCCGGCGCGACAACCTGCTGCTCCACCTGCTCTTCAAGGCGCTGTTCACCCTGTCGAGCACCCGCGTCGACTATCTCGCGATGCTCGTCGGCCGGCCCGTGCCGGCGGGCCTCGACGCGTGGCGATCGGCGACGGTCGACAGGATCGTCGCGCAGGTCGAGGCGCCGCCGCTGGACGCCCGCGCGATCGACGCGCTCCGCGCGAAGACCGACGAGGCCATCGCGCGCATCGGCGTAACGCTCTCGCGCGAGGACCGGGTCACGATCGATCGCTTCCACCGCCGCTTCATCGAGTCGGGCGTCGGACTCCAGTTCCAATCGGCGGGACGCCCGCCGCAGAGCCACTACCCCGCGTATCGCGACCTGCTGCTCGCGGCGACGTCGACCGGGCTGAAGGCCAACTATCTCGCGTCCGAGGAGGCGTTCCAGTTCGTCAGGGGGCTCCAGGAACGCGACCTGATCGTGCCCGTCGTCGGCGATCTGAGCGGAGCGCGGGCGCTGGCGGCGATTGCCGACGTCCTGACCCGGAAGAAGCTCCGGCTCTCGGCGCTCTACGCGTCGAACGTCGAGTTCTACCTGTTCAGCGACGGCCGGTTCCAGTCGTTCGCGGTCAACCTGGGCCGGCTCCCCCGCACCGGCAACAGCGTCGTCATCCGCTCCGTGTTCGGACGCTTCGGCTGGCCGCGCGGCGGGAGCGTCTCGCAGCTGCACGACCTCACCGATATGCTCGACGGCGTCGCCAAGGGGCGTTATCGCTACTACGACGAGCTCATCAACGACCGCCGTTGAGTCGCGCAGGCCGCCCCGGCTGGCAAGCTGGTAAAATGCACGCTATGTTTCGACAGGCTCCCCGATGGCTGGTGCAGAGCGCAATCGGCGTGGCGCTCGTGCTTTCGCTCAACTTCGTGACCGGCGGCGCCGCGGCTACGGACGAGGCGCAGACGGCTGGGCCGGCGGCCAAGACCGGCGGGTGCGAGCCCGGCTACAGCGGCTCGCCGGAGACCGGGTGCGTCGACGTCAACGAGTGCGCGGTCAGCAACGGCGGATGCCACCGGCTGACGGCGTGCGAGAACACGCCCGGTTCACGGACCTGCGGGGGATGTCCCAAGGATTACGCGGGCGATGGCTACGTCGGGTGCTTCGACGTCAACGAGTGCGCGTCGCCCGACTGCAGCGATCGGCTCCCGTCCGGCGCCGACAACCCCGCGCCGCCGGTGGTCTCGACCTCTGGCGACGTCACGGTTGCCGCGACCTCGTCGGGCGGCGCGGCCGCGACGTTCACGGCCACGGCAAAGGATGCGGTCGACGGATCGCGCCCGGTGAACTGCTCGCCGGCCTCAGGCAGCACGTTCAAGGTCGGCAAGACCACGGTCACGTGCTGGGCGTTCAACAAGCGGGGCAAGATCGGACGCTCTACGCTGACCGTCACGGTCACGCAGTAGGAGGCGTACAGACCGACGGCCGGCCGGCGATCGCACGAGCGATCCCCGGTCGGCCGTCGTGTTTTCGCCCGGCCTACTTCGCGATGATCGTCCCGCGCATGCCGGCCGCGAAATGTCCCGGGAACGTGCAGATGAACGGATACGTTCCCGCCGCGGGGATCTTCACCGTCACCTCGACCGTCTCACCCGGGCCCGCCAGTCCTGACGCCGCCACCACCTGATCCTTCATGTCGGTTGGAATGAAGTCGGTGGCGCGCGCCATCGCGGCGGCGTTGGCGAACTCGGTCTGCTTCGCGCCCGGCTTGAGGACGACCACGTTGTGCGCCATGGCGACCTTGGGCAGGGTGCCCTTCGAGGTGAGCCGGATGCGCAGCGTCTCGCCCGGCTTGGCCGCGATCTCCGTCACGCTGTATTTCATGTCGTCGCCGGCGCCGATCTCGATGAGGCGCGCGGCGCCCGGCTTGGCGGCCGTCGCGGCCGGCTTCGGCGGTGCAGGGGCCGGCTTGTCCTGCGCGACCGACGCGCCCGCTGGCGCGGCCAGAATGAATGCGGATACGACCAGACTCGCGAACATAGCGATGATGCCTCCTTAAAAGCGTCGCTGAACCCCGTTCCTGTGTTACGTCAGCGGCGGCTCGAGCGTTTCGGGTACGGAGTCTGCGGCCGCCGCCACGATCCAGTACTCGACCGTCAGCCGGCTCGCCGCGCCAATCCAGCGGAACGTCGGCACGCCGAAGAGCCGCTGTCGTTCAATCATCTCACGGCGTGTCTCGGGAAAGGGAGAGACGCCGAACTCCATGCCGCGCGTGAGCGTCCGGCCGTTCCACGGGGGTTGCGGCCGGCTGGCGTTCTCCTCCCATATGCCGAGCCACGGAAAGTCGGACGGCCGCCAGACGTAGCCGAACGCCAGCCGCAAGCGCGGCGAGAACGCCACGAAGAACGCGTGGCTGCCCTCGCGCATGAGGTGGGCCGTGTAGGCGCTCGAGGCGGGCGCGGCAGTAAACATGCGAAGGTCCTCGTCGCCGCCGCCGGCGCGGGGGGCCATCGGCCAGTCGAACTCGGCGCCTGGCGCGAGGTAGTCGGCCGGCCCGAACGCACCCGGGAACACCTTCGACCGGCCGGCCGAGGTCCGGAACTGGGTCGCCCCGCGCTCGAGGAACGGCGGACCGAGGGTGACGTGCTGGGTCCACCCGACCGGATGGTCGATAGCCGACAGGTTCTCCACCGTCTCGCGCACGCGGACCGTGCCGGGCTGCGGCCCCAGCGCGACGCGCCGCTCCACGTGGAGGCGCGCCATCGGCAGCAGCGTGTTCAGCACCAGCTCGTCGTCGCTGCGCTCGACGTCGAACCGTTGAGTCGACACTTCACCGTGCACCGGCAGCCCGGCCGCCGCCTCCTCGGCCGAGGGCCCCCCGAAAATGTCGAGGCAAAGGTTGTGGCCCATGATGCCGGCCAGGAGCGAAGCGTCGACGCCGTCGCCGTAGACGGGATGGTGCTCGGGATCGTAGGCCGCAGGCTCGATCGACGGCCATGGCGGCGTCCAGAGCGGATTGACGCCGGAGGGCTTGTGGAACACTTCGGCGATGTGCCCGCCCCCGACGAGCACGGTGACACGGAGATCGTCGTTCTCGAGCGCGACGGCCCGCCGCCCGCGATACCGCGTTGAGGCCATGTGCGTATTATGCGCGGGGTCCGCCGCGGCGTGCGTGCGTCCGGATTTCGGATCGCGCAACCGCGGCCGTGGCGCGCCGCTGCCGGCCTCTGCGGGTGCATCGTATATTGCCGTGAAAGATGGGCGTTTTCACGCACATCGCCTGCGTCGCCGCGGGCCGGACGCGTTTCTCTTGGCGAAATGGCGGCAGTGAACCCCAAGGCACTTGAAGTCTCCCGCGTCGAGGTTGTACCGTCCTCGTTCGCGCATGCCGGGCGGACCCGCGCCGGGTGACGCCGCGCGCACCCTCGAAAGTCCGGGGGCGACGCCTCGGAAGGAGAACAGAGACTCGATGCTCGATCGAACCCAGGTCAAGAATGCCGTCGACGCCGGCGGAGGCGTCCTTCGCCTCGAGCCGAGCTGGGTCCCCCGCTCGTTCATGATTCCGGGCGAGCGCCTCAAGCTCCATCCCCGCGATCTCTACGCCCTCGGCGGTCACCGCGGCGGCAT
>DASSPH010000083.1 GCA_035699745.1 Vicinamibacterales bacterium | reverse complement strand
TCTTCATCATCCCGCCGCCGACCAGCTTCTTGTACTTGACCAGCGCGATGTCCGGCTCGACCCCGGTGGTGTCGCAGTCCATCATGAAGCCGATGGTGCCGGTCGGCGCGAGCACGGTCGCCTGGGCGTTGCGGAAGCCGTGCTGCTCGCCCATCTCGATCACTTCGTTCCACACCGCCTTGGCCGACTCCATCAGCTCCTTCGGCACGTTGGTCTTGTCGATGTCCTTGAGCGCCGCGCGGTGCTTGCGCATGACGCGCAGCATCGGCTCCTTGTTCTTCTCGTAGCCGGCGAACGGACCGCCGTGATCGCGCGCGATGCGCGACGACTCGGCGTAGGCGGCGCCGTGCATCAGCGCGGTGATCGCCGCGGCGTAGTCGCGGCCGGCGTTGCTGTCGTAGGGCAGGCCGCGCGACATCAGCAGCGCGCCGAGGTTGGCGTAGCCGAGGCCCAGCGGACGGTAGGCATGCGAGTTCTTCTCGATCGCCGGCGTCGGATAGCTGGCGTTGTCGACCAGAATCTCCTGCGCCAGGATCATCGTCCGGCACGCCTTCTCGAAGCCGACGACGTCGAACTCGCCGGCATCCTTGCCGTCCCCTTCGGGGCGCACGAACTTCATCAGGTTGATCGACGACAGGTTGCACGCCGTGTCGTCGAGGAACATGTACTCGGAGCACGGATTGCTGGCGTTGATCCGCGCGCTGTTCGGGCAGGTGTGCCAGTCGTTGATCGTGGTGTCGAACTGCATCCCCGGATCGCCGCAGATCCAGGTGCCTTCCGCGATCATCCGCATCAGGTCGCGCGCCTTGTAGGTCTCCATCGGCTCGCCGGTGGTCACCGACCGCGTCGTCCAGTCGCCGTCGTCGAGCACCGCGCGCATGAACTCGTCGGTGACCCGCACCGAGTTGTTCGAGTTCTGGAAGAACACCGAGCCGTAGGCGACGCCGGTGAACGAGCCGTCATAGCCGGCGTCGATCAGCGCCCACGCCTTCTTCTCCTCCTCCACCTTGCAGCTGATGAACTCGACGATGTCCGGGTGCTCGGCGTTGAGGATCACCATCTTGGCGGCGCGCCGCGTCTTGCCGCCCGACTTGATCACGCCGGCAAACGCGTCGAACCCCTTCATGAACGACACCGGGCCCGAGGCGGTGCCGCCGCCGGCGAGCAGCTCCTTCGAGGAGCGGATGTTCGACAGGTTCGAACCCGTGCCCGAGCCGAACTTGAACAGCATCCCCTCGGTCTTCGCCAGCCCGAGGATCGACTCCATCGTGTCCTGCACCGAGTTGATGAAGCAGGCGGAGCACTGCGGCGCCTTCTCGAAGCCGACGTTGAACCACACCGGCGAGTTGAACGCCGCCTTCTGGTAGACGAGCAGGTGCTTGAGGTCCGCCGAGAAGGCGTGCAGGTCCTCCTCGCTGGCGAAGTACTTCTGCTTCGCCGCCCAGCCGGTGATCGTGTCGACCACCCGGCCGATCAGCTGCTTGACGCTGCGCTCCCGCTCGGGCGTGCCGATCTGCCCGCGGAAGTACTTCGAGACGACGATGTTGGTCGCCTGCTGCGACCAGAACTTCGGAATCTCCACGTCGCGCTGCTCGAAGACCACTTCCCCCTTCTCGGACCCGATGACCGCCGAGCGGAGATCCCACTCGACCTCGTCGAACGGGTCGACACCCTCGCTGGAGAAGAAGCGTTCGTATTCCAGACCGGGGACGGCAGCGTTGCCACCCTCGCCGAGACTACGGTGGCCCGCCGTAGCCTGCGAAGGCGGGAAAGCCGCACCAACTGGTTGTGCGCTCGCCTGTTCACTGCGCTGGTCCGCTCGCGCCATGTTCATCCCTCCGCCCAATGCGCGGCCTACACCCGTCCCCACGGGTCGGCCCCGACGAAAAAACTTTGATCTGGATCGCGTGACTTCCGGCAAGTCCCGGGGGCTGGGATGCCCCGTGTTCCGCCTTCGCCCGTCCGGGCTCCGGCGGACAAGCCGACCGTCGCGCTGGCGGACAAATATGGACCCCGTTTACGTGGATGTCAAGCGGTGATCTACAACATATTGTGCGCCTCGATTAGGTCAGGCGCAAGATGTTGACAATTGGCGTTAACTTTCTGCGGGTGCCCTATTTAAACGCCGAGCTGCCTATTTTCCGGCGAGTTCCTTCGCGAGCCGCTCGGCCTTGATGGCCACCGCCTCGGCGAACACGAAGTTCCCCTCTTTCAGCTTGTCTTCCGATTCCTTGATGAACCGGTTGGAGTCGTCGTACGCCTTCTTCCGCTCGGAATTCAGCAGCCGGTAATCGACGTTCGAGAGCAGCGAGCGGGCGCGATCCAGGGTGGCGCGGATGTTCTTCTCGGCGTTGCCCGAGTCGGCCGTCTGCGGGGTCCGGAGCTGCGGCGCCGGCTGGGGCGGTGGCTGCGGCACGGGCGCCGGCTCTTGCACCGGCGGCGGCGCCGCCTCGGCCGGCTTCGGATCCGCCGGCCTCGTGTCCTGGGGAGCGGCCGGTCGTGACGTCGGCGGCCGCGACGTGCCCCGCGTCACCGGCGAGGCGGGCGGAGCAGCCGGCAGGTCGGCCACCGGTTCGGGCAGCGGCTCGGGCGCCGGCTCGATCAGCCGGGGGGGCGGCGGAGGCACGTTCATCGGCGGCAGCTCGGGGGCCTTGCTGCGGGCGGACAGGGCCGCGCAGCCCGAAAGCATCGGGAGCAGGAGCATCGCCGGCAACGCCCAGACGAGCCGCCTCATCAACATCATGTGTGTATCGAATGATTCTACCGCGTTACGCCTTGGGAAACGCCAGACGAAAACGGGTGCCGCGCCCGGGGGTGCTCTGCACTTCCACCTCGCCGTCGTGCAGCTGCACGATGCGGTAGACCATCGACAGCCCGATGCCGCTGCCCTTCTCCTTGGTGGTGAAGTACAGATCGAAAATCTTCTGCAGGTTCTCCGGCGGGATCCCCACGCCGGTGTCTTCGACGTCGACGTGCACGCGCCGTCCGGACGCGTGGCAGTTGATGCGCAGCGTGCCGCCGTCGGCCATCGCCTGGCAGCCGTTCAGCGCGAGATTCAGCAGCGCCTGCCGGATCATGGCCGGGTCGGCGTTGATCTCCGGCAGATCGCGCGGGCAGTCGTGCCGCACGCTGATCCGCCGCGCCTCCGCCTCGGGCGTCACCGTCGTCACCACGTCGCTCACCACCGTCGAGAGATGCACCGGCTGCAGCTTCAGCTCGTCGGGGCGCGCGAAGCGGAGGAATCCGTTGAGCACCTGATCGAGCCGCTGGATCTCGGCGGCGATGATGTCGACGTGCTTGGTGATGTCCTGCGCCGGCGACGCGACGGCGAGGTCGCGCCCCCCCGCGGGCCCGCCGCGCCCGGCGGCCGCGGCGGCCGGCGTCGCCGCGCGCGCGATCTTGCTCCTGAGCAGCTCGAGGTGAATCGTCATCGCGTTGAGCGGATTCTTCACTTCGTGCGCGACCCCGGCCATCAGCCGCCCGAGCGCCGCCAGCTTGCGCGAGTAGTTCAGCGTCGAGTGCACCTGCGTCATGAAGCCGAGATTGCGCGCCACCAGCATCGCGCCGACGAACGTGCCGTGCCCGTCGTCGATCGGGTGCGTCATCAGGAGCAGCTCGCCGCTCTTGTCTTCCGCCTGGGTCAGCGGCCCCTGCGGCTGATGCGAGTCGAGCGTGCGCTCGATCAGCGATCGGATGGGATCGATTTCCGGCGCCATCTCGGCGAGGTGCCGCGTCGGCGACGTCGCGAACTGCGGCAGCACGGTCGCCATCGCCGGATTGCAGAAGATCAGCTTGCCGTCGGGACTGAACAGGGCGACGGCATCCTCGAGGTTCTCGACGACGGACTCGAAGTCGGTCGCAGAGGTCAGCGCCTTGGCCCGCGATTCGGAGAGCTGCGCGCTGACCGCGTCGAACGAACTCCCCAGATCCTTGAACTCGGCGCCGTCGGGCAGCTCCAGCCGCACGTCCAGCTCGCCGCGTCCCAGCCGCGTCAGGCCGCTCTGGATGACGTGGATCGGCCGCAGCATCCACTGCGCGAGCAGCATCGCCACGGCAGTGGAGATCAACAACGCGAGCACGACGTTCCGCGCCGCGAGCCGGAACGCCTCCTGCAGCTCGTTCTTCACCAGCAGGGTCGAGATGCCGATCTTGATCGTCGCCGATTCCTGCTCGCCGAAGAGCAGCTGCTGCCGCACCTCGAAGGTCTGGTCCGAATACAGGGCGCGCAGCAGCTCGAACGCACTGCGGTTGAGGACCTTGGTCAGGTCCTCCTGATCCGGAACGCGCTGCCCCTGCTCGCTCTTGAAGCTGTGCGCGAAGGCGATGCCGTCGCGATTCACGATCGCCGCATACGTCACGTTCGGCGAGTATCCGGCCGCCGATTCGAGCAGCGCGCGGATGCCGCCGTCCTGCTGCAGCGCGGTATACGGATCCTTCGCCATGGGGACGACGTCGAAGGCGCGTTGATAGATGGCCTGCCGCAGCATGTCGCCGCGCGAGGCGGTTTCGGTCAGGCTCAGACGCGCGAGCGTCGCGAGATGGTAGGCCGACAGCGCCGCGACGATGACCACCACCAGGGAGGTGACGCCGGCGACCTGACGCGACTTGATGGACACAGAAAGAATCGGGTGATCGGGTGATCCGGTGATCGGGTGATCGGACGATCGGGCGATCTGGTGATCGGGCGATCCGGCGATCGGGATATCGGACGACCGGGCGCCTTAGATTACTCGATCACCCGATGGCCCGATCACCCGATGGCCCGATCACCCGATGGCCCGATGGCCCGATGGCCCGATGGCCCGATCGATTCAGGCGCCCTCTTCCTTCATCCGATTCAACTTGTTGTGCAGCGTCTTGAGCGAGATGCCCAGGATCTCGGCGGCGCGGGTCTTGTTGTTGCGGGTGTGATCCAGGGTCAGCAGGATCAACCGCCGCTCCGCCTCGTCGACCGTCGTCCCCGGCGTGAGCGTCATCGTCGGGAGCGTTTCCTCGCCCCGCGAGACGAGCAGCGGCGGCAGATGGCGGGTCTCGATGAAGTCCCCTTCGGCGAGGATGGTGGCGCGCTCGATGATGTTGCGCAGCTCGCGGATGTTCCCCGGCCACGGGTACTGCTCGAGCACGTGCATCGCGTCCTGATCGATGGCCTTGACCGCCTTCTCGTTGACGCTGTTGAACTCGTTGAGGAAGCGCTGAATCAGCAGCGGCACGTCTTCGCGGCGATCGCGCAGCGGCGGCAGCTCGATGGCGAAGACGTTGAGGCGGTAATACAGATCCTCGCGGAGCTTGCCGGACTTCACCGCTTCGGTGGGATTGAGGTTGGTCGCGGCGATGACGCGCACGTCGACGGTCTGCTCCTGGCGGCCGCCGAGCCGCCGGAAGCTGCGCTCCTGCAGCACGCGCAGCAGCTTCACCTGCGTGGCCGGCTGCATCTCGGCGATCTCGTCGAGGAACAGCGTGCCGCGGTGCGCCAGCTCGAAGACGCCGGTGCGGCGATCGTGCGCGCCGGTGAACGCCCCCTTCTCGTGGCCGAAGATCTCGCTCTCGAGGAGCGTCTCCGGGATCGCGGCGCAGTTGATCGCGACGAACGGGAACGAGGCGCGCGGGCTGAGCTCGTGGATGGTCTGCGCGACCAGCTCCTTGCCGGTGCCCGACTCTCCCCAGATGAGGACGGACGCGTTGGTCGGCGCCGCCTGCTCGATGATGCGGTAGACGCTGCGAATGCTCGGGCTGTTGCCGATGATGCGGCCGAACGAGCCCTGCTCGCGGAGCTGGCGGCGGAGCGTCTTGACCTCGCGCAGCGTCTCCTGCCGCTCGACCGCCTTCTGCAGGAGAATGCGGAGGCGCGAGGGGTCGACCGGCTTACTGAGGTAGTCGTACGCCCCTTCCTTGATGGCTTCGACCGCGGACTCGACGGTGCCCTGGGCGGTGAGCAGGATGAGCGTCAGGTCGGAGAGCTGATCCTTCACGGCGCGGAGCAGCTCGATGCCGCCCATGCGCGGCATCACGAGGTCCGACACGATGATCGCCGGCCGGAACGACGTGATCTTCTGGAGCGCCTCTTCGCCGTTGGCGGCCGCCTCGGTCTGGAAACCCCACGCGCTGACGAGCTCCGACAACCCGACCCGGGTCGCGGGATCGTCCTCGACGATCAGCACGCGTTCGTCGGTTACCGCGGTGGGATTCGTTTGATCGGTCTCGGACAAAGTAGCCACAATTTTGAGTTTAGCAGGAAAAATTTACATCGGAGCCGGGTTGATCGTGCTCCCAGCTGTGCAGAAACGCAGGTAAACCCAGCCGCACTCGAGATGGCAGTACCCTTGCACGATACCCTCCATTATGAAAAGGTTCATCGCGTTTACAGGGGTTTTGGCACTGACGGCCGCGTGCTCGGCGGCACCGCAGGGAACTGCCGAGGCGTCCTCCGCGAAACCGGCCGAGAGTACAGCGGCCGCTGGCCCAGCTGCAACGGCGGGTGATGCATCGGCTGCGCCAGCCGCGGCCAGCCCGGCTGCGGCCGCCACGGCAACGCCGGCCGCTCCGGCACCGGACGCGGCGGCGAACGGGGTCGCGTACCGGGAAGTGACGCTGCCGGCGGGCACGGTCCTGCCCATCGACCTGCTGACGTCGGTCGGCTCGGACATCAGCCGCGTCGAACAGCCCGTGGAAGGGCGGCTGCGCGCGGCGGTTCGCTCGAACGGCGTAGAGGTGCTCCCCGCGGGGACGCGGCTGAGCGGCCACGTCACGCAGGCGCAGCGGCCCGGGCGGGTCAAGGGGCGCGGTCTGATCGCGCTGCGCTTCACGCGGATCGACACACCGGGTGAAGGGACCTCCCGGATCAGCACGGCGCAGATCTCGCGGCTGGCGCCGGCCACCAAGCAGCAGGACGCGCTGAAGATCGTCGCGCCCGCCGCCGCCGGGGCCGTCATCGGCCGCGTCGCCGGCGGCAAGGGGGCGGCGCGCAAGGGCGCGGTCATCGGCGGCGCGGCGGGCACCGGCTACGTGCTCTCGACGCGCGGCAAGGAAGTCCGCCTCGGCCAGGGCGCGAACCTGTCCGTGAGGTTGACGGCGCCGCTCACCGTCCGCGTGCCGGTGCGCTCGTAAAGTTCGCGGCTCGCCGTTTGCCGTGACGTAAGATCGGCGGGTGCTGGATCCAGCGCCCGAGATGATGGAACCACCGGCGGTACAGCCGCCGGTGGTCCTGCCGGTCGAGCGCGCCGCCGCAGCGCTCGAAGTCCTTCTCTGTTCCGGCTTCCCCACCCAGATCGTCATCGTCACCGTGCTGGCCACGTTCGGCATGCAGCCGCGCCTCGCCGACGGACGCTTCAACGCGCCATTCGTGTTCGCGCTGACGCTCCTCGACACGCTGCTGCTGGTCGGGCTGGTGTGCTTCTTCTTCCGGGCGCACCGCGAGTCGATCCGCGAGCAGCTGTTCGGCGCCCGCCGGATCGGACGCGAGCTGCTCGTCGGCCTGGCGCTCGTCCCGGCGTCGTTCGGCGTCGTGGTGCTGGTGCTGCTCGCCGTGCAGCTGGTCGCGCCCTCGCTGCGCAACGTGCCGCAGAATCCGCTGGCGGAGCTGGCGCGCACCCGGATCGACGCGCTGGTCTTCGCGTTCGTGGCGATGATCGCCGGCGGCGTGCGGGAAGAGGTCCAGCGCGGCTTCATCCTGCGCCGGTTCGAACGGTTCCTCGGCGGCGGCATGGCGGGACTGGTGATCTTCAGCTGCCTGTTCGGGCTGGGGCACCTGGAGCAGGGCCGGGACGTCGCGATCGCGACCGCGGTGCTCGGCGCCTTCTGGGGTCTGATCTTCCTGCGCCGCCGCTCGATCGCCGCGCCGATGGTGGGGCACGCCGGATTCAACCTGCTGCAGGTGGCGAAATTCCTGGTGTGGGGTGCTTAGCCTGGCATGGGTGCTGAGTGAAGGCTGAGCGCCGCTGGCTGATCCTGATCGGCCTGTTCGTGCTTTCGCTGCCGGCCGTCACCACGCGCCTCTACTCGTCGGACGAGATTCAGTATTTCTCCTACCTGCGATCGCTGTGGTTCGACCGCGACGTGTCGTTCGAGAACGAGTACCGCTACTTCTACGACCGCGGCGTGGCGGCGAACGACGGCTTCCGCGAGACGTTCCTGGAGCGCCAGACGGAAACGGGACGGCGGATCAGCTTCGCCACGATCGGCTGCGCGATCCTGTGGGCGCCGTTCTATGCCGCCGGTGACGCCGCGGCGCGGATCACCGGGGCGCCGGTGGACGGATACTCGAAACCCTACGTGGCGGCGGTGGCATATGGATCGGCCGTCTACGGCTTTCTCGGGCTGACGATCGCCATCCTCGCGGCGCGGCGGATGCAGCTCGACGCGTTCGGCGCCGCGCTGGCCGTCTGGCTCGGCACGCCGCTCCTTTTCTACATGTACGTGGCCCCCGTGTTCTCGCACGCCTGCTCGGCGTTCGCCGTCGCCTCGTTCATCTACGTCTGGCTGCGGGTTCGCGGGAGCTGGACGCCGCGTGGCGCCGCGGCGCTCGCCGCGTCAGGCGCGCTGATGGCGATGGTCAGGGAGCAGGATGCGTTTCTGATTCTCGGACCGGCGGTGGACTTCGCCCTGCGGATCCTGCGGACTCGCGACGACTCGCGCATGGACGCGCACCGCGCGAGGTCCATCGCGCAAGTCGTGGCGACCGCGGCGGCGGTGTTCGCGCTCGTCTACCTGCCGCAGGCGCTCGCGTACCGCGCGCTCAACGGACACATCGGGCCGCATTCGTCGGTCGGACGCAAGATGAACTGGATGTCGCCGCACGCGCTGCAGGTGCTGTTCTCGCCCGAACACGGGTTCTTCGTCTGGACGCCGCTGGCGCTGATCGCCCTGGCCGGGATCGTGACGCTGCTGGCTGACCGCCGGAGCGACCGGCCGATCCGGCAGAGGCCCCTGGCGGTTTCACTGCTCGTGATGGCGCTTCTGCAGGTCTACGTCAGCGGCAGCGTCGAATCGTGGACGGTCGCAGGCGGCTTCGGGCAGCGGCGGTTCATCGCGCTCACCGCGGTGCTGGTGATCGGCTACGCCGCCGCCGGCGCCGCGCTTCGCGCCCGGTCGCGCCAGGGCGGGCGCGTCCTGGCGGCGGTGACGATCCTGGCCGTCTACTGGAACCTCGCGCTCAGCGCCGAGTTCGCCACCGGGCTGATGGATCGGCAGAAGCTCGAGCCGCGGAAGAACGCGTATGACGCGTTGGTGACGCTCCCGGCGCAGGCGCCGTCGATCGTCTACCGTTACCTCTTCGATCGCGAGTCGTTCTACCGGTCGCGCGGGACGCCGTGACGCTGCGCATCCTGTATCTCGCCGACATCCGCTTTCCGCTGGAGCGCGCCAACGGCATCCAGTCGATCGCCACCTGTCATGCGCTGGCGGCGCGCGGCCATCACGTCACGCTGATCGTGCGTCCCGACACGCACGTGCCGCCGCGCGATCCATACGCGTTCTACGGTCTGGGCCGGCTGCCGACGCTCGGCGTCGAGGTGGCGCCGCTGACCGGTCCCCCGGCGGCACGCCGCGCGGGCTACCTGACGTTCGCGCTCGGGCGGGCGCTCGGCCGGGCGCGGCAGGATCTGATCTTCACGCGGGATCTCGCGCTCGCGTCGCTGCTCCTGCGCGTCCCTGCCGCCATGCGCGCGCCGGTGGTGTACGAGGCGCACACGCTCGCCGCCGACGCGGCCGCCGCCAGGCCCGAGCTGCTCAGCGGCGCGCCGCCCGCATCGGCCGCGAAGCTGCGGCGGCTCGCCGCCCGCGATGCCCGGGTGTGGCGCGAGGCCGAGGGCTACGTCACGATCACCGGCGGCCTGGCGCGAGCGCTCGAACGGCGATTCGGCGGACGGCCGCAGGTTGCGGTCGTGCCCGATGGAACGTGGACCGCTCCGCTCGATCCGCCGGCGTCCGGCGCCGGCGTCCGCGCCCCGGGCGCCGAACGGCCTTTCACCATCGGCTACGCCGGGCACCTCTATCCCTGGAAGGGGGTCGACCTGATCGTGGAGGCCGTCACCGCGCTGCAGGACACGCGGGGGCTGATCGTCGGCGGTCATGAGCAGGAACCGGACCTCGCCAGGCTGCGGCAGCTCGCGCTCGATCTCGACTGCGCCTCGCGTGTGACGTTCACCGGACCTGTGCCGCCGCCCGAGGTGGCGCTGCGGCTGCGCGACGCCGACGTGCTGATCCTGCCGAACCGCGCGTCGGCGATCTCGTCGGAGTTCACGTCGCCGCTCAAGCTGTTCGAGTACATGGCGGCGGGGCGTCCGATCGTCGCCAGCGATCTGCCGGCGTTCCGTGAGATCCTGCGGGACGGAGAGAACGCGCTGCTCGTCGAGGCGGGAAACCCGCAGGCGCTGGTCGCCGGCATCACACGCATCAAGAACGATCCCGGGCTGGGCGCGCGGCTGGCGCGGCAGGCGGCGGCCGACGTGCGCGACTACACATGGGCGCGGCGCGCGGAACGGCTCGAGTCCTTCTTCCGCGGCGTCGCCGGGGCGGGCTCGTGATCTCGCCGCGGCTCCTCGCGCTGGTGCGGTGCCCCGCCTGCCGCGGCGCGCTCCGCGGCGAACCGCCGGCGCTGGCCTGCGCCTCCTGCGGCCGCCGCTACCACGGCGGCTCGGCGGACTTCCTCGATCTGCGTCCGCAGGAAGACTTCCAGGAGCAGACGAAATACCTCGACGAGGCGCTCCATGCCGACGCGCGCTACGATCGCGTGTCCCCGCCGCTGCTCGGATCCAGGATCCGCAACGACATGCTGCGCGCGTTTCTCGCCCCCGGTGCCGGCGATCTCGTCGTCGATCTCGGCTGCGGCAGCGGCCGCGCCCTGGTGTGGAACCGCGACTGGCGCGCTCACACGGTCGGCGTCGACATCGCCCCCTTCTTCGCGCAGGAAGCGCGGCGCGGCGCGGACCTGCTGCTCGGCGATCTGCGGCGGCTGCCGTTCGCGGACGGCACCTTCACCAAGGCGTATTCGCTCGACGTGCTCGAGCACCTCTCGCCGGATGCGCTGCGCGGCATGCTGCGGGAAGCGGCGCGGGTGCTCGCCCCCGGCGGCGAGCTGTTCGTCTACACGCACGTCCGCAAGAATGCGCGCATCGCCGTCGGCCTGCGATGGATCAACGCGCTCGCCGGACGGCTCGATCGCGCCGGCGTGATCGACCTGCGCCAGGAGCACCTGCGCAAGTCCGATCACCTGAACCCGATCGCCGACATTCCCGAGCTGCGCCGCGTCGCCGCCGAGACCGGCTTCCGCATCAAGCGGATCCGCTACTACACGCCCATCGTCGGCGGATTCGTCGAGAATATTCTGATGCGGATGGCCGAGCATCGCCTGGCGGTCCGCGCCAGGCGCGCGTCCGCGGGCCTGAGCCGGGAAGACGCGTTGAAGGCGGCGCGCACCGCCGGCAAGCAGCGGGTGGCGTCGAGCGGCGCGACGCGCGCGGCGCTCGGCGCGCTCACCGCGGCGATGAAGCTGGATCTGCTCCTGTTCGGGCGAATCGAGTCCGGCCCGTTCTTCGCGCTGCTCGAACGCCTGCCGTCCGCCGAGGCGGCCGCGGGCCAGTGAAGATTCTCTACGCCGCCATCGACCAGACGGTCCCGGGCACGAAGGGAGGATCGGTGCACGTCGCCGCGGTCGCGGAAGGGCTGGCGGCGCTCGGCCACGACGTCGCGGCGCTGGTGACCCCCGGATCCGGTGCGCCGCGGCCGTCGAGCGTGCGCTGGATCGCCATGCCGCCGCCGTTCGGCTCGACGCACCTGCGCCTGGCCCGCAGCGGACGGATCGCGGCGCTGGCGCGCGGCATCCGGCCCGACGCCATCATCGAGCGCTACCATAACTTCGGCGGTGAAGCGATCCGCCTGGCGCCGAAGCTCGGATCCGTCGGGATGCTCGAAGTCAACGCTCCGGTGATCGATCACCCGGGCTCGGCCAAGGCGCTGCTGGACCGCGCGCTCATCGTGCAGCCGATGCGCCGCTGGCGCGAGCGGTTGTGCCGAACCGCCGACGTGATCGTCACGCCGGATCCCTCGATCCTGCCGCGCGGGATTCCGCCCGAGCGGATCCGCGTCCTGGAGTGGGGCGCGGACACGGACCGCTTCCGTCCGGATGCCGCCTCCGGGGCGCCGCACGTGGACCTTCGCGCGAGCACCGTCGCGGTGTTCTCGGGCGCGTTTCGATCCTGGCATGGCGCGATCAACCTGGTGGACGCGATCAAAGTGCTGAGAGCGCGGGGGCAATCCGCAATCGGCGCGCTGTTCATCGGCGACGGGCCGGAGCTGCCGCGAGTGAAGGCCGCCGCCGCGGGAATCGACGGCATCGCCTTCGCCGGCGCGGTTCCTCACGATCGCATGCCCGCGATGCTCGCGTCGGCGCACATCGGCGTCGCGCCGTTCGATCCTGCAGCCCACGCCCCGCTCTCGCTCGGGTTCTACTGGTCGCCGTTGAAGATCTTCGAATACATGGCCACGGGACTCCCGGTCGTCGCTCCGGCGGTGGATCGCCTTCCGGCGCTGGTCGCCAACGGACGCGAAGGGCTGCTGTATGAAGTTCCGCTCGAGAGCAGCGCGCACGATCGGCGCCGGCGCCACGCCGAGGCGCTGGCGGACGCCCTGCTGAAACTGAGCGATCCAGCCGTGCGTGCCCCGCTCGCCGCCGCCGCGCGGGCTCGCGCGGTGCGCGACTACAGCTGGGCCGCACACTGCCGCGCGCTCGAAGCCGCCCTGCTCGAAGCGCGAGAGCGCCGGACCCGCCGATGAGGATCCTGATCCCCACCGATGCGTTTCCGCCGATCTGCGGCGGGAGCGGCTGGAGCACGTACGAGCTGGCGCGCGGCCTCCGCGCCCGAGGGCATGACGTCCTGATCGTGCAGCCGCGTCCCGGGGAGCCGGGCGGCGTTCGCGAAACCCGGTTCGACGGACTGCCGGTACGCCACTTCGGCGCGCCCGCCCCGGATTTTCCCTACGTCCGGAACTACTACAAGAGCGAGAAGCTCACACGCTCGCTGGCTGCGTATCTCGCGTCCGTCCTCGCCTCGGAACGCTTCGACGTCGTCCACGGGCAGCACGTGATGACGACCGTCGCCGCGATCGACGCGGCCAGGGCGGCGGGGCTGCCGGCGGTGGCCACCGTGCGCGATTACTGGCCGGTGTGTTACTGGTCCGATCTGCTGCACACACGCGAGGGGCTGGAGTTGTGCCCGGCGTGCACGTCCGCGAACATGCGCGTCTGCATTCAGCCGCGCGCGGGCGCGCTGTGGCCGGCGGCGCTGCCGATGATTCCTTACATGCGCCGGAACCTCGCCGCGAAGCGATCGGGGCTGGCGCGCGCCAGCGCCGTCATCGCGGTGAGCCGCCGGATCGCAGAAGATCTCCGCGCCCGGGCTCCCGAACTCTCGGCTACTCGCATCGAGGTGATTCCAAACCCGGTGAACGTGACGGCGCTGCAGCAGACGGCGCGGGTGCCGCCGCGCGACGCGCACCTGGTGGAGCAGTTGTACGCCATCTATGTGGGAAAGCTCGCCCCGAACAAGGGTACGGGATATCTCGTCGAGGTCGTCCGTGACGCCGGCCTCGACTGGCCGCTGATCGTGGTGGGCGATGGCCCCGAACGCGCGAAGGTGGAGTCCGCCGCCAGGGCGTCCGGCCGGCGGATCGAATTCACCGGCTGGCTGGACAAGGATGAAGCCACGCGTCTGCTCGCCGGCGCGAGCCTGCTGATCTTCCCCTCGCGAGGCCCGGAATCCCTCAGCCGCGTGCTGATCGAAGCCAGCGCCCTGGGCGTCCCGATCGCCGCGATGGAAACCGGCGGCACACGAGACATCATCGAACCCGGCGTCACCGGCCTGCTGTCGTCATCGCCGCAGCAACTCGCGGACGACGTCCGGCGTCTGCGCCATGACGCGCCGCTGCGGAGGAGTCTCGCCGAGGCGGCGCGCCGCAAGGTCGCGCGCGAGTTCGACGCTCCCGTCGTCGTCGAACGGATCGAAGCGCTCTACCGCGAGCTTTCCGAACGATGAGAGCCGTGATCCTCGCGCGGGCGGTGTTTCCGCTGCACGGATACGGCGGGCTCGAGCGGCACGTCTTCGACCTGATCCGCGCGCTGATCGAGCGAGGCGTGGGAGTCACCTTGATCTCACCGCCTCCGCGCGATGCCGGGTTGACAGCCGCCGCAGTGCACCCCGACCTGAACGCCGACTTCGTCCCGTACCGCACCTTTCCCCTCGCGGGCCGGAGAGGGACGACGGTGATCGATCGGAGTACGGCGTATCCGGTGTGGGGGCTGCGCGCCGGGCGCCGGGCGCTGGAGCTGGTCCGCGGCGGAGCGGCGGATATCGTCCACGGGTTCGGCGCGAGCGTGCTCGGCTACGCGCGCGCGCGGAAGAACGGTCAAGGACGGGCCCCGCTGGTGATGAACCCGCAAGGCCTCGAGGAATTCGGCGCCACCGATCCGTCGCGGGCGAGGTTGAAGCGGGCCGCATATCTGCCGCTGCGGAGAGCGGTCATCGCCAGCGCCGCCGCGGCCGACGCCGTGATCGCGACCGATCGGTCGCTCGAGCCGGTGGTGCTGAAGCATCTCGGCATCCCGCGCGAGCGGATGACGACGATTCCCAACGCGCTGGATCTGCGAACGATCGACGCCGCCGCGGATGCGACGGCGATCGCCCGGTTGCGCGCGGATCATGGTGTTCGCCCGGAGGAACGCGTGCTGCTGTCGGTGGGACGGCTGGAGGCGAGCAAAGGATTTCACGTGCTGCTGCGGGCGCTCGCCGCGGCGCGCGATCACGGCGGCCTCGAAGGGCTGGCGTGGCGATGGGTCGCGCTCGGGGACGGCCCGCATCGCGCCGCGCTCGAGAGGCTGGCGGCGGAGCTCGGCGTCCAGCGGCAGGTGCGGTTTCTGGGCCGCGTTTCCGATACCGACATGCATGCCTGGCACGAAGTGTCCACGCTGTTCGTGCACCCCACGCTCTACGAAGGCAGCTCGCTGGTGACGCTCGAAGCGATGGCGCACCGCCGCGCCGTGGTCGCCTCCGCGGCCGGCGGCATCCCCGACAAGGTGCGGCCGGGCGGGAACGGCTGGCTCGTGCCGCCCGGAGATCCGTCGGCGCTGGCGGCCGCGATCAGCGGCGCGATCGCCGATCCGGCGAGACTCGCCCGGTACGGCGCGGCCGGCCGCATGATTGTCGAGCGTGAGTTCTCCTGGACGGCTGCCGGGGACGCGACCGTGGCGCTCTACCGGCGCCTGCTCGGGTAAACTTCGACGACTCCCTTGATGCCGACAGATCCGCGGAACACCGGCGCGGAACGCGCGTCGTTCGGTCTCGTCCTCGCGCTGCTCGCCGCGGGACTCCTGCGGTTCTGGGCGCTGCCCCACGGCGTTCCGTTCAGCGTGCAGGTGGACGAACCGGAAGTCATGGTGCGCGCCGTGCGGATGATGAAGACGGGCGACCTGAATCCGCACTTCTACGACTATCCGACGCTCTACATGTACATGCAGGCGGTAGTGGCGGCGGCGCGGTTCCTCGCCGGCGCGATGCGCGGCGAATGGGCGTCGCTGGCGCAGGCGCCGCACGAAGCGTTCTACGTCTGGGGCCGCGGCCTCACGGCGATCCTCGGGACGGCGACGGTGTGGCTGCTGTACCGCATCGGCCTGCGCTGGGGGCGCGAGACGGCGCTGCTGGCCGCGGCGATGTTCGCGGTGATGCCGTTGCACGTCCGCGAATCCCACTTCGTGCTGACGGACGTGCCGGTCGCGTTCTTCGTCACGCTCGCGGTGCTGCTGTCGCTGCGCGCGCACGAGTCGGCCACGGCGCGCTGGTTCGCGCTCGCCGGCGCGGCGGTCGGGCTCGCGGCCGCCACCAAGTACAACGGCGCCGTCGCCATCGTCGTGCCGCTGGTGTGCGCGGCGCTCACGCCGTCCGCGCGGCCGTCGCGCACCGTGGCGGCGCTGGCGGTGCTGGGGGGGGCGCTCGGCGCGTTCCTGCTCGGCGCCCCCTACACGTTCATCGAGCTGCCGCAGTTCCTCAACCAGTTCGCCCGCCTGTCAGCGGAATACCGGACGATCGTGCCGGGGAGCGAGGCGGCGTGGGTGACGTATTTGAAGCACCTGCGGATCGGGCTCGGCTGGGCGGGCAGCGCGGTGGTGATCGCCGGCCTCGGCCTTGGCCTCATCCGCGTCGTCACAGGGCCGTCGCGGCTGAAATGGCTGATCGCCGTTCTCTTTCCCGTCGTCTATTTCCGATTCATTTCGAACCAGAACCTCGTGTTTGCCCGGTACCTGCTCCCGCTGCTGCCGCTGCTCGCGCTGCTGGGAGCTTCCGCCGTGGTGGCGGTCGTCCGGGCGCTGAGACACACCGGATTGTCGCGCCGCGGCCGCGTCGCCGCCATCGTCGCGCTCACCGCCTTCGCGGTCGTGCCGCAGGCCTACACGTCGATCGTCTTCGACGCGAACGCCGCCCGCGTGTGGACCACCGCGCAGGCCTACAGATGGTTGATCGCCAACGTGCCGAAGGGCGCCCGGATCACCATCGAGTCGCGGCAGATCCTGCTGCCTGACGCCTATCGGACGAGCTACCTCGGGCAGTTGCGTCAGCGGCCCTTCGAGAGCTTCGCCGCCGACGGTGTCGAATACCTCGTCGCCTCCTCGCAGTGCTACGGTCCTTACCTGAACGACGCCGCCGGCGGACCGCAGGCGTATCCGCAGGAGTACGCGGATTACATGAAGATCTTCAGCCTGACCGAAGAGCTCGCGCGCTTCACGCCGTCCGCCGATCATCCCGGTCCGGAGCTGCGAATCCTCCGGATGCCGGCGCGGGCATCGCAACGATGAGCGCCGGGCGTGTCGCCGCGTGGAGCGCGCTGGCGATTGCGGCGCTGGATCTCGCCGGACGGCAGATCGCGCGGCGTTCCCTGCTGCAGGTGCTTCCGGGACCGGCTCCCTCGCCCGAGTGGGTGGCCGCGGCGGCGTTGATTGCCGCGATCGCCGGACTCGCCGTTGCCGGCCGCCGCCCGGCCGCGGCGGCGCAGTCCGCCGGAGGCCGAGCGGGAGTGGTGATCGCAGCGCTCTTCGTGGTCGGACTCGCGCTGCAGCTCCAGCTCGGCGCGCGCCTGCAGAGCGACGGCTTCTACTACTTCGCCTACCTGCGGTCGCTGGCGTTCGATCGCGACGTCAACTTCATGAACGACTACCGGATGCTCGGGCTCGGCGACAAGCCGCACCTGTTCCAGCCGACGCGCACCGGCCATGCCGAGTCGGCGTGGACGATCGGTCCGGCGATCGTGTGGTCGCCGTTCTTCGCCGCCGGACACGTCGCCGCCACGCGGCTCCGCGCACGCGGACTCGATGTGGCGGCCGACGGCACGTCGTATCCCTATCGTCAGGCGGTGTGCGTCGCCGGCCTCTTCTACGGTCTGCTGGGCTGCTGGTTCAGCTATCGGCTGGTGCGCATGTTCTTCGCCGCCCGGATCGCCGGCGCCGCGGTCTTCCTCACCGTCGCCGGATCGTTCATGGCCTGGTACCTGGTGAAGGAGCCGAGCATGACCCACGCGCCGTCGATGGCGGCCGTGGCGGGATTCATCTGGGCGTGGGGCGCGACGCGTACGGATCGATCGCTCCGCGGATGGGCGGCGCTCGGACTGCTCGCCGGCTTCATGGCGCTCATCCGGTGGCAGAACCTGCTGTTCGCGCTGCTGCCGGGCATCGATGCGCTGCTCGCGCTGGTGCGCGCCTGGCGTTCGAACGATCGTCCGGCGCTGAGGCACACGGCCGCCGGCAGCGCGCTGTTCCTCGGCTGCGGCCTCGTCGCCTTCCTGCCGCAGATGCTCGCCTGGAAGGCCATCTACGGCACGTTCATCGCGCGCTCGCCGGTCGGGCCGCAGGTGCGCTGGACCGATCCGCACCTGGTCGACATTCTCTGGTCGGCGCGCAACGGCCTGTTCAGCACGACGCCGATTCTGTATCTCGGCGCGCTTGGCCTGATCGCGTTCGCGATCGCGCGGCCGGCGATCGGCGTTCCGGCGCTGCTGACGGTCGGGGTCATGGTGTATTTCAACGCCTGCATCCAGGACTGGTGGGGCAGCGCCGGCTACGGCGGACGGCGGTTCGACGGGACGATTCCGCTGTTCGCCCTCGGTCTCGCCGCGTTCGTGCACCACCTCTCGGGGCTGCTGCAGCGCCATGCGACCGGCGCGGCGATCGCGCTGCTCGCCGCGATCGCGGTATGGAATGCGGCGCTGATGCAGGCGGCGCAGGACGGCGCGGTGCGCATCGGCGAGACGCTCTCGTTCGACCGCGCCTGGGCGGCGCAGGCGCGGGTCGTGCACCGCTGGTTCGGCAATCCGTTCACCTATCCCGCCAGTCTGATCTTCGCCGCCCGCAACGGCGTCACGCCCGGCGATTACGATCTGATGTGGACGAACCGCTTTCTGGCGGACCCGCTGCAGCCCTACGGCCGCGTCGACGTCGGCGCAGACGACGAGTGGCTGCTCGGGGGAGGGTGGCACACGCCGGAGCGCGAGGGGGAGGCGACGTTCCGCTGGGCGGCGTCGCCGGCGGCGCTGCGCATTCCGCTCGACCGTGCCGCGCCGCTGCGCCTGCAGATCCGCGCGCACGCCTTCGCCTATCCCGGCGCGCCGCCGCAGACGTTGAGCGTGCAGGTGAACGGCTCGCCGGGCGGATCGTGCGACGCGCTCGCGGTCCCGCCCGGCTGGCAGATCGTCGAGTGCGCGCTGCCGGAGGCGGTGCTGCGCTCCGGCGTCAACCTGGTCGAGCTGCGTTTCGGCTACACGCAGCGGCCGATGGATGTCGGCGCCGGCGGAGACGCGCGTCCGCTCGCGGCAGCGGTGGACTGGGTCCGCGTCAGCGTGGCTGATACTGGACGATGACGTCGGCGCGGCGGCGGATCTCCGCCGTCCATGCCGCGATCGCGGCGGCGCGCTCGGCGGCGTCCCGGGCGGTGCCGAAGCGCTGATTGAGGTACGTCGCGATCCGCAGGTCGTCGCGGACGTGCCGGCGGAGTTGCTCGCGCGACGTTCCCGTCACGCTCAGCGCCTTCTCGATCGCCTCCGTCGACCCGACGCGCTGCTCCAGCTCCCGGACGCGGAGCGCGATCTCCACCGGCGCCGGCTCGGGCGGCTGGAAGCGCTCCACCTCCGCCAGAATGAGGTCGCGTTCGATCGACCGTTCGAGGGCGTAGCCCAGCGGATCGCGCGTGCCGGCCGGGGGCTCGAGCAGCCGGAACAGCAGCACCCCATTGACGTCCGACAGCGTGATCGGCCGCCCGTTCACCACCGCCATGACCCGATCGATGATCTCGCCGCGCCCGACCGCCGCCACCGCAAGCACCATCAACCCGGCAAGAGCGCCCCGCCTCACGCCGCACGCAATTTGATTCACCCTGCTCACATCAACCCCACCACACTGTCCTTCGCACTCGCACTCGCACCGCGCACTCGCACTGCGCACTGCGCACTCCGCACCGCGCACTGCTAAAACGCCTGCCCGATCGAGAAGTGGACCGCGTAGCGCGGCTCCAGGGCCGTGCCGATCAGGCGGCGATCCAGCTTGAACCCCATGTCGAGCCGGATCGGCCCGATCGGGGAGCGATAGCGCGCGCCGAAGCCGACGCTGCCGCGCAGCTGCGACAGATCGAGATCCGAGGCGCGGGCGAACACGTTGCCGCCGTCGACGAAGACAACGCCGCCGACGGCGCCGCGGATCGGCAGCCGCAGCTCGGCGTTCAGCACGATCTCCGCGTCTCCGCCTCGCGGAAACCCGCTCGGCGTCAGCGTCGCCGGGGCGCCCACCGAGTCGAGGGCGTAGCCGCGGATCGTCGACTCGCCGCCGGTGTAGAACCGTTCGCTCGCCGGCAGATCGCGCACCTGCTCGACCTGCGGCGTCCCGTTCTCGTCGACGATCGTGACCTGGCGCACGAACGCGCGCGCCAGGCCGACCCGCGCGCCGCCGGCGAACACCAGGTTGGGCCGGCCCAGGTTCCTGTAGACGAATCCCTGCAGGAACGCCTTGGTGAAGCCCACTTCCGAGCCGATGGCGCGGCCGGCGATCGTCGCGTCGAAGGCGAGGAACGTGCCGCGCTGCGGTTCCAGCGGATCGTCCCGCGTGTCCCGCGACAGGGCGGCCGACACCGTCGACAGGCGCACCTGCGGGAACGCGCGATCGACGGTCAGCTGTTCCCCTTCCTCGTCGATCACGTTGTCGACGATCCTCGTCGTCCCGAAGGTGTAGCGGGCGCTGCTGCGCACCACCGGAGACACGCGGTAGGCGACGTCGCTGTTGAAGCCCTTGCGGATGAAGTTGAACCCGGTGCGCACGCCCTGCTCGACCGCGGCGGTGGACGTGAGCTCGCCGTATCCAAGCAGCGCCCGCGGCTGCCGGTACGTGCCGACGAGCCGGTACTCGGAGAAGCCGAACGGGTTGTCGCTGTCGGTGTTCTGGTTGGGGCGGAGGCTCAGGCGCGAATAGAGGTTCAGCGATCGATTGCTGCCGCCGAGATTCCGCCGCCCCACTTCGAAGAAGCCGCGCGGCGCCAGCTCGTAGCGTTCGTCGGGCACGCCGTTCACCGACTTGAGCACGCGATCCAGCTGCAGCCCGCCGCCGTAGCCGATCGTCGTCTGCGGCGCCTCTTCGACGGCGACGACCACGTCGCGGACGCGCGGGTCGCCGTGCGCGACGGCGGAGATCTGGATGCGGCGGAAGAGCCCCAGCGCGCTCAACCGGCGGCGGCTCTCGGTCAGCGCCGCCAGGCCGAGCGGCCGCCCCTCCTCGAACTGCAGCTCGCGCCGGATGATGCTCTCGCGCGTGCGCAGATTGCCGGTGACGAAGATGTGCTCGATGATCGTCTGCGGCCCCTCGACGATCCTGAACGTGACGTCGGCCCGGGCCAGGTCGGGCGTGACGCTGGCGGTGACCGGCGTGGCGCTCACTTCCGCGGCCGCATAGCCCTCGTCGAGATAGAACGCGTAGATCGCATCGCGATCGCGGATGACGGCGGGGCCGTAGTAGGGCTGATCGCGCGTCAGCGACAGCACGGCGCGCAGCCGCTCCTCGGCAACCGTGGCGTTGCCGGTCAGCGTGACGCCGCCGACGAGCACGCGCGGCCCTTCCTTGATCGTGATGACCGGCGTCACCAGTCCCGGTCCGCTCTCGTTCACCGCCGAGGCGATCTCTGCGGTCGCGAAGCCGCGCGTGCGATACAGCTGCCGGATGGCGTTCTCGGCGGCGCCGAGGCGCGACGCGACGAACGGCTCGCCCGGCGCCATCCGTACCAGCGGCCGGATCTCCTCCGGAGAGATCGCGCGGCTGCCGGTGACCTCGACCCCCGCCGGCGCGATGCGATACAGATCGCCGCGGCTCACCGTGAAGACGAGCGACAGCCGTCCGTCCTCTTCGCGGCGCGCCGGCGGATTCACCTGCGCCTTCCAGTAGCCTTGCTGGCGGAGGAAGTCCTCGATGCGCCGCGCCGAGTCTTCGAGCAGGTCCTGGTCGACCGAGCCTTCGCGCTCGACCGGCACCAGCTCGTCGAGGTTCGCCTTGGGCAGCGGATCGCCGGCATACGTCACCGTCACCAGAGGACCGGGCTGCACGTCGACGGTGAGGTCCACCTCGGTCCGGTCGGCGTTGAACGACGGCGCGGCGACGCTCGCGGTCGCCTCGTAGTAGCTGCGGCGGCGCATCGACGTCAGCAGCGACTCCAGCCGCTCGCGCAGCTCTCCCGGCTGGTACGGCTGGCCGGGCCGAATCTGAAGACGCGACTGGATGTCGGCGGCGGACGACAGGGGATGGCCGGTCACCGTCGACCGCGCGATCGTCGTGCGGGGTCCCGACGCGATGTCGAAGACGAGGGTGGCGCGATCCGGATCGTGCTGGATGACGGGCGGCGCCGGCGTGACGGACGCGCTGAGGTATCCACGATCGGCATACAGCTGCGTCAACGCCGCGGCGACATCCGCGGCGCGGGTCAGCGGCGGCGCGGCGCCGAACCGCTCGCTCATGTGCCCGCGCAGGGCGGACTCCCCAAGTCCCAGCTCACCCCGGAACTCGACGCGCGTCACGGTGTGGATCGGCTTCAACTCGAACCGCAGCGCGATGCCGCCGGTGGCGGCGCGATCCGCTTCGACCTGGACGTCCGCGAACCGCCCGAGGCTGAAGAGGTGGGTGATCGTTTCGCGTACGTCGGCCATCGCCAGCGGCCGGCCCACCGCCGTCTGGATCCCGCCGAGCAGCCCCGGCTCGATCGTCGGGCGCCCTTCGACCGTCACCGTGACGGCGGTCACGTTCTCGCCCACGTAGGCCGACGCCGCCACCGCCACTTGCGCGGCGAGAGTGCCTGGCGCGCCGATCGCGCCCGACAGCATCAGCACCAGCACCACCAGCGTCCGACGCACCGCCGGCACCCCGGGCACCTTAGAAGGTTCTCCGCACGCGGAAGTCGATGGCAAACCGGTTGGCGCCGTTCTGCTGCGTCAGCACCCAGCTGAGACGATCGGACTGGTCGTACTCCAGCACGATGATCTGCTCGGTCCGGGTGGTCGACGTCCCCACCGATCGGGAGAACGTCAGGTACGCGCGGTTCGACAGGCGGGTGCCGACGATCAGCCGCGCCGTCGGCGACAGCGGATCGGTTTCGGTGCCGAGGCTCGGCGAGATCTGCACGGTATCGACGCCCAGCGTCTGCTCTACCGCGCGGCCCACCGTCCCCGTGATGCCGCCCGCCAGGACGCGCAGCAGCCCCGCCTTCAGCAGCTGTTCTTCCGACTGCGTCGCCGCCTGGGGCCGCAGCGCCTGCAGCTCGGGATTCTGCAGGTCCGTCGTCTGGCCGAATACCAGGGCAATGATGTTGACCGTCGGCAGCGGCGGGTCGGAGTTCAGCTCGAGGTTGAGGCGGCCGTCCAGCGTGCCCGAGACGGCGAGCGTGACCCGGTAGGTCTCGGCGGCAGATGCGACGCGGATCCGCGCCTCGGCCTCGATGTCGAAGAACGGGTCCAGGCGCGCGGGGTTGAGGAAGTCGATCGTCCCGCGGGTGACGCGATAGCGGTTGCCTTCGAAGTTGATCTCGCCGCGGTCGATGTCGGCGCGGCCGAAGAGAATCGGATTGTCGTAGGTGCCGTTGAGCGTCAGGTCGGCGCGCGCCACCATGCGCGTCAGGTTGTTGTCCAGACGCAGCGTCCCGGGCGCGATCACGCGGATGTCGTAGCGGAGCGGAAAGCCGGTGGCTTCCGTCCCGCCGGTCGCCAGACCGGCGCTGCCGGACGCCAGCGAGAAGATGTCGACGTTCGGCTCGAAGCGTTTCGTGTAGACGCCGTCGCGGACCGTCACCGTCCCGCCGAGCACCAGCGCCGACGGCACGCCGCGCAGCGTCAGCGCCGCGTCGAGCACCGAGCGGAACCCTTCGGGATAGCGCAGGTTCATCTGCTCGCCGCTCGCCGTCAGATCGATGGCGCCGAGCCGGTAGCCGTTCATGCCGATGCGCCCCGCGAATCTCACCGGGCCGCCGCCGAGCTGCGCCATCGCGTCGACGATGCGGATGCCCTGCGCGTCGAAGTCGAGCCGTCCGTTGATCGCCTGCAGGCTGTGCGGCAGCGAGAAGTAGCGGATGCGGCCGTTGGCGATCGTGGCGTTGCCGGCGAACACCGGGTTGT
The DNA here is from genome assembly GCA_035699745.1 of Vicinamibacterales bacterium. NCBI lineage: Bacteria > Pseudomonadati > Acidobacteriota > Vicinamibacteria > Vicinamibacterales > Vicinamibacterales bacterium. Next base: position 68,689 of record DASSPH010000083.1, on the reverse strand, counting down.
CCAGCGGTCCGCGCACCTGCGCGGAGAGCGACGCATTGCCGTCGCTGCGGATCTCGCGGTAGAACGCCTGCAGGATGCCGAGGTTCGCGTCGCCGGACGCGTCGAGCGCGATGCGGTTGTCGTGCAGCCCGACGTTGCCGCTCAATTCCAGCGCCGTCCCCTCCCCCACCAGCCGGAACCGCTTCACTTCCGCCACGTGCTGATTCAGCGCGAGCTGGATCGGCCCATCGTTCGCGGCGGGATAGTCGAAGAGCTTGAGCTGCAGCCTGTCGACCGTCGCCTCGACCAGCAGATGATCGACGTCCGCCAGCTCGCCGACCACCCGGATGGAGCCGTCCGCCACCGCGGTGGTGTACGGCGACATCGTCGGGGCGAAGAAGCGGACGTACGGATCGAGCGAGGTGTCGAAGAAACGGAGCGTCATGTCCGCGTCCATCTCGGGCGTGAGCGCCAGCCGCCCGGAGCCGTTCACCGACAGACGCTTCGACGAAGCGTCCATCTCCATCGTCAGCATGTCGCCGCGCAGCGCGAGGCGTCCCCGGACCTGGCCGATGCCCTCGTCCCCCGCGAACAGGTCGGCGACCTCGAGCTTGACGTCGTAGCGCGGCGCCTCGAAGGTGCCGACGCCGCTGGCGTCGAACTGCAGCACGCCGGACAGCGGCGCGCGCGGGAACGCGACGGTGACCAGCGACTCCACCGGAATCTTCGCGCCGCTCGCCGAGAACGAATAGTTGCCGTCCCACGCCACCCAGGCGGCGCCGGTGACCCTGCCGGTGCTCTTGGCGATGTCGATCGCATCCATGCGGACGCCGGTTCCCTCGAAGCGGAGGTTCGCGGTGGCGGTGTCGAAGGTCTCGCCGTACGCGGTCCCCTTTTCGATCAGCAGGCGGCCGACGCCGTTCGGACCGAGGTAGTTGCCATAGACGTGGAACTCCCCGGACGTCAGCCCTTCGGCCGGATAGTCGTCCAGCTCGAACGCGTGCCGCAGATCCTTGAGCGGACGCCGCGTGAGCTTGATCGTGGCGTTGATCTCTTCGCCGAGATCCTTGCGCGGGAAACCGAGGGAGAATTTTCCCTGGGTCTCGATGCGCGAGCCGGCGTCCTCGATCGTGCTGTTCGTGATGGTGACGTAGCTGTTCTCGATCACGAGATCGGCGGTGGCGCGCCCCCACGTCGTGTCCCAGGCCCGCATCCGGTCGCCGGTGAAGCGTCCCTCGATGCGCGGCCGCGAGAACGCGCCGTACATCGTCCCGTCGAACTCCCCGCGGCCGCCGATCTCGATCAGGCCGGTCGGCGCGCCGAACGCGGTCATGATCCCCGCCAGCACGCGGTCGCTCTCCTGCCAGTCGAGGCTGGTGACGTGGAACGGCAGGTTGGATCGCTGCGCCCACGCCGTGCGCCCCTGGAACTCCACGTAGGTCTTTTCGGTAGCCGCCCACGAGTCCGGAGCGATCGCAATCCACTCGGGATCGAGCCTGTACGAGATCCGCCCGGCGATCGGCAGGTACTCGAGCGGCAGCTGTTTGTTGAACGGCCCCTGTTCGGGCGGAAGCGGATCGACCGTGGCGATTCTCTCGGCATCGATCTGCCGGGTCATCGGCGCCGCGCCGGCGGGCATCGCCGCAATCACTTCACCCCTGCCGTGCTTCTGCGCGAACTTGCCGAGCGGCCACTCGAGCCGGTTGCTGCCGCTGGCGCGTCCGGCGAGGCGCAGGCCTTTCATCTCGAGGAAGTCGGTGAGCCGCGCGAGATCCACGTCGGTGTACTTCGCGTCCCACACCACCTGCGTCGGCTGGCCCGGCCGGCCGAGCGGCTCCATCAGGTAGTCGAACTTCGCCCGGCCGCCGTAGAGCCCGGTGGTCACGTCGGTGACGCGGAAGCCGCTGTTGTTCCACAGCAGCGAGCCGCGGACGTCGGGAAAGCGCCAGGCGTTCACGCCGGCCTGCGCGCTCGTGAACGTCCCCTTCAGTTCGCGGCCGGTGCCGCGCGGCGTCTTGAAGAAGCGGAAGGTGCCTTCGAAGTCCCCCTGGCCGGAGACGTCGAAGTTCATGGTCTTGAAGTAGATTCCCTTCTGGACCGGGAAGTCGATCCGCGACTTCACGTTGTAGACCATCTCCGGCCAGTTGCGGAGATCGACGAAGCCGGTGACGCGCGTGTCCGCGCCGGTGCTGTCGAGATTGATGTCCTCGAGCACGATGCGCCCGCCGTCGATCTTGAACCGCGTCTGCATGTCGGCGCGGAACTGCTCGTACGACTGGATCCTGATCGTCCCGTTGCTGAACTGCGCCGTGCCGCGATACGCGTCCAGCCCCTTGAACACGCTGACGTTCAGGTTGTTGCAGACGACCTGCCACGGCACCGTGTGATCGTCGTAGATGAAGCGGCCCTTGCGGGCGATCACCGATCGCACCGTGGTGGTGAACTTCCAGATCGGCTCCCCCTTCTTCTCCTTCGGTTTCGGCGTCACGCGCGGAAAGTTGTGCTTGCCGGGGAACTGCTCGACCAGCATCTCCCAGTCCGCCATGTCGACGTCCTGGACGATCAGCTCGTGGCTGAAGATCGTCCACCACGGCAGATTCACGAAGATCCGCTTGGCCTTCAGGAACGGGCGGTCCGTCGGCTGCAGCCCCTCGATGACGAGATCCTCGACGACGAACGCGCCGCGCCCGAGATGGATGCCGAGCTTCCCGATCCGCATCGGCCGTTCGAGGTATTTCGAGCCGGCGTCTTCGGCGCGCTTGCGCAGCACCGGACCGAGATCGATCACCAGCCCGGAGACGATCAGCGCGGCGGCGATCGCCACCAGCACCCCGAACGCGCGCAGCATCGGGTGGCGCCGGCGGCGCCGGCCCGCGGGCGCGGCGGGAGCCGGGGGCGCCGCCGAATCTGACAACGGCGGGTCCGGCGCCGGCGTCGGCTGCTGCGGATCGATCACTCGATCACCATGAGCACCCGTCCGGCCTCTACCGAGGCGCCGGCGGGCACCGCGACGTCCTTGACGCGTCCGGTCTTGGGCGATCGGAGCTCGTTCTCCATCTTCATCGCTTCGACCACCACGACCGGCTGACGGACCTGCACCTCATCGCCCGGCGCGACCAGCACGCGGACGACGCGCCCCGGCATCGGCGCGACGATCTTCTGCTCTCCCTGAGCGCCGCCGCCGCTCTCGGCGCCGCCGCGGCCGGTGCGGCGTCCGTTGACCACCACCGCCGCGCTGCGGCCGCGCAGATACGCGAGCAGCTCGCCCGGCGCGCTGCCGGGCGCCAGCGCCACGCGGGCCCCGGCGTGGGCGCCGTCGGGAAACAGCAGCGACAGGCCGAAGTCGCCGTTGCGCTGCGCGTCGACGAGCGTGGCCACGCCGTCCACCGTGACGCGGAAACGGTCGTGGCTGCCGGCGCGCTCGATGGACACCGAACGTGTCCGCCCGTTCAGCTCGACCTCGAATGTCATCCCTGATCCGGGCTCCGCCTAGCCACGCAACGCTTCCCGCCGTGCCACCGCCGTCCAGGCGCTCCTGGGCGGCAGGCCCGACGCGCCGCTCCCGTTGACGCCGGCGCTCGATCTGAACATCGCGTCGAGCGCGGCGGCGATGGTGATGTGCCGCTCGTCCTGCTCGTCGAACGTGCTGAACGATTCGCCGCGCCGCGACGCGAGCAGCCGGTCGAGGTACATCGTGTCGAACCGCGCCGCCTGGAAATCCGGCTGGCGCATGAGCCACAAAAAGAACGGGATCGTCGTCCTGATGCCGAGCACCTCGTACTCCTCGAGCGCGCGCGTCATCCGGGCGATCGCTTCGCCGCGGGTCTCCGCCCAGGCGATCAGCTTCGCGATCATCGAGTCGTAGAAGACCGGAACGGTGAAGCCCGGCAGCACGCCGCCGTCGTCGCGGATGCCGGGTCCGCTTGCCGGCCGGATGCCCCGCACCAGTCCGGGCGACGGCATGAAGCCCTGATCGGGATCCTCGGCGTAGATGCGGCACTCGATCGCGTGTCCGTGCGGCGTGAGCGCCCGCTCGGGGTCGAGCGTCAGCGGCTCGCCGCGCGCGATCCGGATCTGCCAGTGCACGAGATCGATGCTGGTGACCATTTCGGTCACCGGATGTTCCACCTGCAGCCGGGTGTTCATCTCGAGAAAGTAGAACGACCCGCCGGCGTCGAGGAGAAACTCGATGGTGCCGGCGTTGGTATAGCCCGCGGCCCGGGCGACCGCCGCGGCGGCGCCGGCAATCCGCCGGCGGAGCTCCGCGCTCACGGCCGTCGACGGCGATTCCTCGACCACCTTCTGGTGCCGGCGCTGAATCGAACACTCGCGCTCGACGAACGGGATGACGGTGCCGTGGTGATCCGCCAGCAGCTGAATCTCGACGTGGCGCGGGTTGGTGATGCGCCGTTCGAAGTAGACGGCGGTATCGCCGAACGCCGATCCCGCTTCCGATCTCGCCGTGCGCACCGCGTTGAGCAGCGCATCCGCGGATTCGACGACGCGCATTCCCTTGCCGCCGCCGCCCGCGACCGCCTTCACCATCAACGGATAGCCGACGCGCGCGCCGGCATCGAGAATCTCCGCGTCCGGCGCCGAGGCGGCGAGCGGCGCATCCGTCCCCGGGACGACGGGGACCCCGGCGCGGACTGCGATCTCGCGCGCACCGGTCTTGCTGCCCATCAGCCTGATCGCCTCGGCGCCCGGACCGATGAAGGCGAGTCCCGCGGCAGCGCACGCGCGCGCGAACGCGGCGTTCTCGGCGAGGAAGCCGTAGCCCGGGTGCACGGCGTCGGCGCCGGTCTGCTGCGCGGCGTCGATCAGTTTCGCGATGTTCAGATAGCTCTCGGCCGCCTGGCTGGCGCCGATGTGCACGGCCTGATCCGCGTCGCGCACGTGCCGCGCACCGCGATCGCAGTCGGAGTAGACGGCGACGGTCGGGATGCCGAGCTCGCGGCAGGCGCGGATCACGCGTACAGCGATCTCCCCCCGATTGGCGACGAGCACCTTCACGACGTCAATTGTAATCGGTCAGGCGCGGGGTTCGAGGTTCGAGGTCCGATCGCCCGATCACCCGATTACAGCGGAATGTTCCCGTGTTTCTTCGGGGGGTTGCGATCGCGCTTGGTTTCGAGGCGGGCGAGGGCGGCGATCAGCTTCGCGCGGGTCTGGCGCGGGCGGATCACTTCGTCGACGAAGCCGCGCGCCGCGGCCACGTACGGGTTGGCGAACTTCTCCCGGAACTCCGCGATGCGCTCGGCCCGCGCGGCGGCGGGATCGGCGGCTTTCTCGAGCTCGCGCTTGTAGAGGATGTTGACCGCGCCCTCGGGCCCCATCACCGCGATCTCGGCGCCGGGCCAGGCGAAGTTCACGTCCGTGCGAATGTGCTTGCTGGACATCACGCAGTACGCGCCGCCGTAGGCCTTGCGCGTGATGACCGTCAGCTTCGGCACCGTGGCCTCGGCGAATGCGTAGAGCAGCTTCGCGCCGTGGCGGATGATGCCGCCGAACTCCTGCACCGTCCCGGGCAGGAAGCCGGGCACGTCCTCGAAGGTCACCAGCGGGATGTTGAACGCGTCGCAGAACCGCACGAAACGGGCCGCCTTGACCGACGCGTCGATGTCGAGCGTGCCGGCGAGATGCGCCGGCTGATTGGCGACGATCCCCGCCGGCCGGCCGCCCAGCCGGGCAAAGCCGACGATGATGTTCTTCGCGTAGTGCCGGTGCACCTCGAGGAACGCCCCCTCGTCGGCGACGGCGTGAATCAGGTCGAGCATGTCGTAGGGCTGGTTCGGCGAGGCGGGCACGAGCCGGTCGAGCGCCTCGTCTTCGCGATCGCTCGGGTCGGTGGTCTCGAGCCGCGGCGGCTCGTCGAGGTTGTTGCCCGGCAGGTACGACAGCAGCTCGCGGATCAGCCGCAGACAGGCGCGGTCGTCCGGCACGGCGAAATGCGCCACGCCGCTGGTCGCGTTGTGGGTCATCGCGCCGCCGAGCTGATCCTTGGTCACCTCTTCGTGCGTCACCGTCTTGATCACGTCCGGCCCGGTCACGAACATGTAGCTCGTGCCGTCGACCATGACGTTGAAGTCGGTGATCGCCGGCGAATAGACCGCGCCGCCGGCGCACGGCCCCATGATCGCGGAGATCTGCGGCACCACGCCGGACGCCAGCGTGTTGCGCAGGAAGATGTCGGCATAGCCGCCGAGCGACAGCACCCCCTCCTGGATGCGCGCCCCGCCGGAATCGTTCAGCCCGACGATCGGCGCCCCCATCTTCATCGCGAGATCCATCGTCTTCACGATCTTCGCGGCGTTGGTCTCGGAGAGCGACCCGCCGAACACCGTGAAGTCCTGCGCGAAGGCGTAGACCGGCCGGCCGTCGATCCGTCCCGCCCCGGTGATCACGCCGTCGCCGGGAATGGCCGGCGCATCGTCCATGCCGAAGTCGCGGCAGCGGTGCGTGACCAGCTTGTCGGTTTCCTCGAACGTGCCGGGATCGAACAGCAGATCGATCCGCTCGCGCGCCGTCAGCTTGCCTGATTCGTGCTGCTTGCGGAGCCGCGCCTCACCGCCGCCAAGCTCCGCGCGGCGCTCGAGGTCCTCGAGATGCCTGACCGGATCCACCTACCTGGCAGCCCCCGCGCCGTACGCCTTTTCCCAGTCGGCGAGGAACTTCTTCAGCCCGACGTCGGTCAGCGGATGGTTGAAGAGCGCATCGATCACCGCCGGCGGGCAGGTGCAGATGTCGGCGCCGAGGCGCGCCGCTTCGACGATGTGCATCGGGCTGCGGGTGCTCGCGACCAGCACCTCGGTGGCGAAGTCGTAGTGCCGGTAGATCTCGACAATGTCGCGAATCAGATCCATGCCGGGCGTGGAGACGTCGTCCAGCCGGCCGACGAACGGGCTGATGTAGGTGGCGCCGACCTTGGCGGCAAGCAGCGCCTGCGCCGGCGAGAAGCACAGCGTGACGTTGACCTTGATGCCGTCGCTCGACAGCGCCTTGCAGGCCTGGATGCCGTCGCGCGTCAGCGGCACCTTCACGACGATCCAGTCGTCGATCTTCGCGAGGTCGCGCCCCTGCTTGAACATGGCCTGCGCCTCGGTCTCGACCACCTCGGCGCTGGTCGGCCCCTTCACCAGCTGGCAGATCCGCTTCAGGATCTCGCGATAGTCCCCCGACTCCTTCGCGAGCAGGGACGGGTTGGTGGTGATGCCGTCGATGATGCCGAGCGGCACCAGCTTTTCGATGTCCTTGAGGTTCCCGGAATCGATGAAGATCTTCATGGCTGTTCCCCCGTAACTGCGTTCGTCAGCTCGCCGACGCCCGCGACCTTGATGGTGACGCGATCTCCCGGGCGCAGCGGCCCGATGCCCGACGGCGTGCCGGTGGCGATGATGTCTCCGGGCAGCAGCGTCATCACCCTGGTGATGTAGGCGACGAGGTAGTCGATCGAGAACACCAGCTGCGCGGTCGACGAATCCTGCCGCTTCTCGCCATTGACCCATCCCTGCACGCCCACGCCGCCGGGGACGCGGTAATCGACCTCGGCCACGCACGGTCCGAGCGCGGCAAAGGTGTCGAATCCCTTGGCGTGCGTGTACTGCGCCCCTTTCTGCTGCAGCTCGCGCGCCGTCACGTCGTTGAAGCAGGTCAGTCCGAGCACGTAATCGCGCGCGTCCGCCTCCTTCACGTGCCGCGCCCGGCGGCCGATGACGACGCCGACCTCCGCCTCGTGATCGACGCGGCCGATGTCCGGCGGAATCACGATCGACTCACCCGGCCCGATCGCCGAGGTGGACGGCTTGATGAACATCAGCGGCGAGGCCGGCAGCGGCTTGTTCTGCTCCGCGGCGTGATCCTTGTAGTTCAGCCCGATGCACACCATCTTCGACGGCAGCACCGGCGCGAGCAGGCGGTGCGGCGGCGCAATCTCCTCCCCCGCGCGACAGGCGCCGAAGAGGTCGCCGTCGAGCAGACGCCACGCGCCTCCCTCCTCGACGGCGTGGCGCGCAGTGCCCTTGTGTTCGATCCGGTAGAACTTCCTCATCTCGCGGTTTCCTGCACCCTGTTCGACATCGCGCTGCGGTTCGCCGAGGGCGCCTGATCGACCGCGACGACGGCGTAGACATACGTGACCCCGGGCTGCACGGCGCGATCGACGTAGCGGGTCTCGCGAATCGGCTGCGGCGTCAGCGGCTGCAGTGTGTCACCCGATGCCTCACCGCGCAAGACCACGTACCCGGCGAGATCCCCCTCCGTGTTCGCGTCCCAGATCAGATTGATCGCGCCCGGACCGGACACCGCGGCGAGGCCGGTCGGCGCCTTCGGCGGGAACGTGTCCGCGGGCGTGACGCAGATCGGCGGCGACGGCTCGCTCTCGATCGACGCCGTCCCGACGGCGGCGACGCTGCGGACGACGAAGCACTGTTCCTGACCCGCGGTTGCGCCGGCGTGCGTGTAGGAGGTCGTCTCGAGCGGCTTGTCGTTGAGCGGCGGAGGCGCGGACGGCGGCGTCCCCGCCGGCGGCGGCGCGGTGACCGGATACACGTTGTAGCTCACGCCGGGCGCCTCGTCCGACGCAGCCGCCGGCGGCGCCCACGCAATCGTCACCGAGGCCTGATCGAAACTGGTCGCGCCGGGACGCGGCGGCGCAGGCGCGGCCAGCAGGGGGACGGTGACTCGCGCCGACGGCGCTCCCCTGCTGCCGTTCGCCGCCACGCCGCGTATCGTGTAGATCCGGGTCAGGACCGCGGGCGCGGGCGGCGCAGCCGCAGCGACCGGCGCCGGCGCGGCGGTCGGGCTCGGCGGCGGCGGCGTCGCAGGCGCCGGCGGCTCCGCCGCGGGCTTCCAGATCTGCTGCGGCTCGAGCAGCGCGGGAGTCAGCGCCTCCACGAACGTCGTCACTTCGCCGGGCGCGGGCAGCTTCTGCGCCGCCGGGGTGTCCGGCTCCTCCGCGTCGGGATCGACAGGTTTCCGGATCGGAAGCTTGGCGATCAGGAAGGCGGGCTTGAGCAGCTCGCGGTTCGGCGGCGCCGCCGCGCCGCCGGCGATCGTCGCCGCGTACACCTCGAGGTGATCGACCGAGTACGGTCCGCTGCCGCTGACGTGCTTCGCCGGAACCGTGAGCTGGATGTAGACGGTGTCGCCGAGACGCCGCGCGGCGACCGCTTGCGGCGCTTCCGGCGCCGGACTGAGCGGCGCCAGCGGCGGCCCCTTCTTGCCGCAACCGACTGCGGCAAGCGGAAGGAGGAAGATGGAAAGGACGACAAGCCGCGTCCAGCGCGGCGCGGCTTCCAGCTTCCGGCTTCCGGCTTCCAGCGTCCAGCTCCCGGCTCCCGGCTTCCAGCGTCCGTCCTGCATCGTCAGAGGATGTAGCGCGAGAGATCTTCGTTGCGCGCGATCTCGCTGAGCATCCGGTCCACGTACGCGGTGTCGATCGTCAGCGACTTCTCTTCGAGATCCGGGGCGTCGAACGAGACCACGTCGAGCAGCTTCTCCATGACCGTGTGCAGACGGCGGGCGCCGATGTTCTCGGTGCGCTCGTTCACCATCGTCGCCACGTCGGCGAGGCGCTCGATCGCGTCGGGCGTGAACTGCAGCGTCACCCCTTCGGTGCCGAGCAGCGCCATGTACTGACGCACCAGCGCGTTCTTGGGCTCGGTGAGGATCCGCACGAAGTCCTGACGCCCGAGCGGCTCGAGCTCGACGCGGATCGGGAACCGCCCCTGCAGCTCCGGAATCAGGTCCGACGGCTTCGACACGTGGAAGGCGCCCGCGGCGATGAAGAGGATGTGGTCCGTCTTCACCATTCCGTACTTGGTGTTCACCGTCGTCCCCTCGACGATCGGCAGGATGTCGCGCTGCACGCCTTCGCGGCTGACGTCGGGACCGTGTCCCCCCTCGCGCCCGGCGACCTTGTCGATCTCGTCGATGAAGATGATCCCCGCTTCCTGCACGCGCTCGACCGCGGCGCGCGCGACGCTGTCCATGTCGATCAGCTTCTGCTCCTCTTCCTGCCGCAGCGTGTCGAGCGCCTCGGGCACCGGCACCCGGCGCTTGCGCGTGCGTCCCTGGAACAGCCCGGGCAGCATGTCCTTGACGTTGATGTCCACTTCCTCGACCGATCCGCCCTGGATGATCTCGAACGAGGGGAACGACTTGTCGCGGACCTCGATCTCGAGGTGTTTGTGATCCAGCCGCCCGTCGCGGAGCTGCTCGCGCAGCTTCTCGCGCGTGCGCTGGGCCTGCTCGCGCACCGACGCCGCGTTGTCGTCGTACTCGGACGACGCCGGCAGCGGCGGCAACAGCAGATCGAGCACCCGCTCCTCCGCCGCCTGCCGCGCCTTCTCGCGCACGTCCGCGGTGCGCTCCTCGCGCACCAGGTCCACGGCGATCTCGGTGAGGTCGCGGATCATCGATTCGACGTCGCGGCCGACGTAGCCGACCTCGGTGAACTTCGACGCCTCGATCTTCAGGAACGGCGACTGCGCCAGCTTCGCGAGGCGGCGGGCGATCTCGGTCTTGCCGACGCCGGTCGGACCGATCATGAGGATGTTCTTCGGCGCGACCTCGGCGGCCATTTCCGCCGGCAGCTTGCGCCGGCGCATGCGGTTGCGCAGCGCGATCGCCACGGCGCGCTTGGCCTGGTGCTGCCCGACGACGTATTTGTCGAGCTCGGCGACGATCTGCCGCGGCGTGAGCGACTGGATCGTGGAGCTGGTGGTCTCCGGAAGGTAGATCGGCATAACGGGGGCTTACAGGACTTCGACGGTCAGTGAATCGTTGGAGTAGATACAGATCTCCGCGGCGATGTGCATGGCCTGTTCCGCGATGCCGCGGGCGTCGAGCGTCGTGTGCGCGGCGAGCGCCTTGGCGGCGGCGAGCGCATACGCGCCGCCCGATCCAATCGCGACGATGCCGTCGTCGGGCTCGATCAGGTCGCCATTGCCTGATAGTAAATACGTGGCCTGCGCGTCCATGACGACGAGCATCGCCTCCAGGCGGCGGAGGATGCGGTCGCTCCGCCAGTCCTTGGCCAGCTCCACGGCGGACCGTTCGAGATTGCCGCGGTACTGCTCCAGCTTGGCTTCGAACCGCGCGAAGAGGGCGAACGAATCCGCCGCGGATCCGGCGAATCCGGCCAGAATGCGCTCGTTGTAGAGCCGCCGGATCTTGCGGGCGCGCTGCTTGACGACGGTTTCGCCGAACGTGACCTGGCCGTCGCTGGCCATGACCGACTGGCCGTTGTGCCGGACGGCCAGAACTGTGGTTGCGTGAAACATCAGCTGAGGCTCTTCGGGCGGGGCACCATTTTGCCCGTTTCTCTTTGCCCGACGGGGGTTTGCCCCCCCGGGTACGGAGTCTATCAGAGGGGACGGTCGTGCACTCCCGGCAGGACAGCCGGCCGGAGGGGCTCGAAAAAAAGCCTGTGTTTCTGCGCTCCGGAGGTGGCAGATCTGTTGCACAATCGGAATCGCACTGGCAGGTCTTGCCGCGTGGAGGAGCGCATTATGAAGGTTCGCAATTACAGCCTCGCAGTCGTGCTCGCGGCGTTTGCGGTTGCCGTGCCGCCGGCGCTGGCGCAGAGCCCGAGAGAGGGCGGATCCCCCTCGGCGGGTGGTGGCGACCGGGCGGGCGGCGGTGGTGCGGGTAACAGCGGCAACGCCTCCAGCGGCGGCGGAGGCGGCGGCGTCGCGACCGGCGGCGGGGGCGGCGGCGCCAGCTCCGGCGGAGGCGCGTCGTTCAGCTCGCCATCGGGCGTCTCGGCGACCTCACCCAACGTCAGCTTCGGCGAGCGCAGCGTGCGGACGACGGCGCCGGCTCGGCGCACCGAGTTCGCCGGCTGGGCGGCCACGAGCGCGAGCGGCGACGGACAGGCGAGACCGCGTCCGGCGGGTTCCGCCGGTTCGGGTGGATCGGGTGGATCGGGTGAGCGCGCGGTGCCACGCGGCTCGGGTGCCAGCGGCGGACGTGACGCGAGCGGCGTCGGCAACAACAACGGCGGCCGGACGCGCAACGCGCCCACGCCGACCGAGTCGAACGCGAACAACACCGCGGGGGAGCGCGAAGTTCCCAACTGGAGCCGTCCGCGCGGCGATCGGCCGGTCACCGGCGTTGCCGTCGAGCGCACCGGTCCTCCGCCCGTCCGTGATGGCTCGTACCGCGGCCGCTACTACGATCCGTACTTCTACGGCTACGGGTACGGCTATCCCGGGTCCTACTACAACTACTACTATCCGTACAGCTTCGGGCTCGGCTACGGGCTGTATTCGGGCTTCGGCTGGAACCCGTACTTCGGCGATCCGTGGGATCCGTACTACTCGGGGTATGCCGGGTCCGGCGGCTATTCGTCCGGGATTTACAACACCCGCGACCAGGGTCATCTGAAGCTGAAGGTCAAGCCGCGGAACGCCAAGGTCTACGTCGACGGCTTCTTCGTCGGCCTCGTCGACGAGTTCGACGGCGCGTTCCAGAAGCTCGCGCTGAACGGCGGCCGCCACAAGGTGGAGGTCCGCGCCGAGGGCTACGAGACCGCCGAGTTCGACGTGCTGATCACGCCGGACCAGACCGTCACGTTCCAGGGAGAGTTGAAGAAGATTCAGTAACTCCGATTGCCGATCGAGGATTGGCGATTGCTGATTGAGCGGTGAGCCGGTGACGAACGAGGCTCACCGCTTTTCTTTTGTCCGCGCGATTGCGGCGATCTCCGGGATCTACGACGGCGGGGTCGGCCTTTTCCTGCTGCTCGCCGCGGACCGCATGGCGTCGCTGTTCGGCGTCTCACCGGCGCAGCCGCCGATCTTCTCCGACCTGAACGGTCTCTTCCTCGTCGCCGTCGGCATCGGCTACTACTTCCCGTACCGCGATCCGGTCCACGCGCGATGGTATCTGTGGGTGATGGGGCCGCTGCTGAAGGGCGCGGGCTCCGCCGCCTTCCTGCTCGATTATTTCTTCCGCGGGTCCCCCGCATCGTTCCTGCTGTTCGCCGCGAGTGACGGCCTGCTCGCCGTCCTGACCCTCGCCGCATTGCTGCGTTCCCCGAAAAAGGGGACAGTCCCCGTTTCCGCCAGGCCCCGATAATCCCGGCCTGAAAACGGGGACTGTCCCCTTTTCGCGGGGTCAGGGACGACGGGCGGTGCGGAACGCGAAGTAGACGGGGATGCCGAGCGCGATCAGGCCGGCGCCGACCGTGGTCGGGATCGGCTCGCGCCAGAAGGCGTTGCCGACCATCAGCGCGCTGGCCAGGACGAAGATCGCCGGCGCCCACGGATAGCCGAACGCGGAGAACGGACGCGCCGCGCCGCCGCGCCGGCGGCGCAGCGGGAACAGCGCGCTCACCGCGATGCCGGCGAACAGCACCACCGCGAAGCCGGTGTAGTTCACCAGCTGCGACAGCGTCCCCGACAGCACGAGGACGCAGCTCCACACCGCCTGCGCGACGATGGCCGTCGCCGGGGTGTGGAAGCGCGGGTGCACCCGGCCGGCGGCGCGGACGAAAATTCCGTCGCGCGCCATCGCGAAGTACACGCGCGGGCCGGCCAGCACCATCGCGCTGATGCTCGCCGCCAGACTGATGATGGTGAACACGGCGAGAAGATTGCCCGTCGCAAAGCCGAACAGCCGCTCCGCCACCGTATCCATCAGGCGTCCGCCGCCGACCGCGGCGAGCTCGCTGATCGGCAGCGCGAACAGATACAGCGCGTTCAACGCCAGATACAGGACGATCACCGCCGCCGTCCCCAGCCCGAGCGCGAGCGGAACGTTGCGCGACGGATTGCGCACCTCTTCGGCGACATACGCGGCGGCGTTCCATCCCGAGTAGCTGAACATCACCGGCACCAGCGCGAGCAGCCAGGGCATCGGCCGCGCCTCGCCCGCCACCGCCGACAGATTCGCCGCGTCGCCGTTTCCAATCGCGAAGCCGAAGGCGATGATCAGCAGAATCGCCGTCACCTTCAATCCCGCGAGCAGGTTCTGCACGAGACGCCCCGGACCGAGCCCGCGCACGTGAATCAGCGTCAGGATGGCGATCGCCGATACGGCGATGAATTTCTCGGCGCTCGCCGCGGCAGGCACGAAGCGGGTGACGTAATCGGCGAGCGCGATCGCGCTGGCGGCAATCGCGCCGGAAAAGCCGGCGATGAACGACGTCCACCCGGTGAGAAAGGCCGCGAGCGGACCGTAGGCGTCGCGCAGATAGACGTACTCGCCGCCCGCGTGCGGCCGCACCGCCGCCAGCTCGGCGAACGCCATCGCGCCGACGAACGCCAGCAGGCCGCCGGCGAGCCACAGCCCGAGCATCCACCCCGGGTGCGGCACCATCTGCGCGACGATGATCGGGACGAAGAAAATGCCCCCGCCGATGACGTTCGACACGACGATGGCGGCGGCGTCGAGCGGGCCGAGGCGCCGCTCCAGCGTGACGTCGACGCCAGCCGCGGACGGCGGCGGCGCTGGAATGGGATCGATCACCTAGTGGGCCAGGAGGAGCTGCCGCGGAATGTCGAAGGTGGCAATCTCCACCCACTGCGAGGCGCTGTGTTTGGCGAAGACATGCACGCGCACGTCCTGAAAGTAGCGGTTCTTCAGCATGTCGGCGCGCGTCTGCGGCGGATCGCCGGTGTAGCCGTTCTTCGCCTTGAACGTGAGCAGGGCGGTTTGATTCCCCTCGAACGGGACGCTCTGCAGGAACACCTCGTCCCAGTCGTTCTCCGTGGGCGATCCGGGAGGAACCGCGGTGCCGGCCTGGGGCAGCTGCTTGAACGAGACGTTGACGGACAGCGGCCGCAGGCTGTCGTCGACGGATTTCTTCAGCTTGAAACTGACGCTCGGTACGAGCTTGTTCTTGCCCTCGACCACGCCGACGTCGAAATAGCCCGACGTGACGTCGGTGACCTGAAGCGCCTGCTTGAGATCCACCGGCGGCGAGCAGCCTGCCGACGAGACCAGCAGGGCCAGGACGGCCGCCGACGCCAGTGTGCGCATGTGAGGGATTCTACCCCGCCCGAGGGCGCCCGGCGGGAACTAGAATTCCCTCACCACCACCTTCTTCTGCACTTCTTCACGGGTGAGCCTCCCCGCCCGGAAGGCGGAGAGGTCGCTGCCGCGGATGCTGAGCAGGATCCGCGATCGATCGTCGAGCTGCCCGGACGGCTGCGGACCGTCGCTGTCGCTGGCCGCCACCGTCAGCCATTCATCGTCGGCAATCTTGACCAGGTGGCCGTGGCGCAGCATCACATCGATCAACGCCCGCTTCACCGATTCCGTGTAGAGCTCGTCGGGGTCGCGCTGCTGGAGCGCGACGGGCCCCGGCGGGACCGCGGGCTGCGCCGCCGGGGTGGCGATCACCCCCTCGGCCACTGGCGCCACGGACGTTGCCGCCACCCGGCCTTGCGCCAGCTCGGCGTTCGCCGTCGGGTTGGGCACGAGGGCGTTGCCGGCCGGCCCGCCCATGAGCCGTTCGATCGCCCGCAGGTTCGTTTCGGCGATCTTGCGACGCGGATCCTCGGGCGGCGCCGTGCTCAGGAACCGCGTCAGCGACTGCCGCTGCTGCTCGAGATCGAGCATCTGCGCCGACCAGACCACGCTCTGCCGCATCTCCGGCACGTCGACGTCGAAGAAAACACCGTAGCCGTCGAGGACGAATCCGCGCGCGCGGCCGGTGCCGGTGACGAACGCGCTCGTCGGATCGATCACCCGCAGCTGCTTCGCGAGATCCTGCGCGCCGGTGCGCAACGCCTGGAGCAGGAAGACTTCCATCGCGCGAACTTCGTCGCGCCGCGAATCGGCGCGGGGGACGGCCGCGGCGGCCGGCGGGGCGGGCACGGCGGCGGCCTGAGGCTGCGCCGCGGCCGGGGGGTCCGCCGGCGATGCCGGCGGCGCGGGCGCCTGGGCCAGCACAGGACCGGACGCGAAGGTCCCCGCGAACAGAACCGCAAGTGCGTATCTCATGACGTTACCTCTGCCTCGCGAGGATGTAGTTCGTCACCTCGCGATGTCCCGCGGCTTCGGCATTGACCGTGGCCTCCACCGAGCGCAGCCCCTGTTGAATCCGCTTCAGATCTTCCACCCGCTGCGCGTCGACGTCGCGGAGCACCTGGGCGATGCGGAGCGCCAGCTCGCCCTGCTGCCGGCTCTCGCTCTGCGCCAGCATCTCGCGCACGCGGCGGATGATCTCCGCGTCCCAGTCGCGCGAGCGCGCCGAGAGCGACGCGTTGCGGACGAGACCCGGTTCCCGCACCGCCGTTTCGAGCGCGCGCAGCCGCCGATCCAGCGACTCGATCAGCGCGGCATCCCCCGCCGCGGCCGACGCGGGCAGCGGCACGTCGCGACGCGCCGCTTGCGGGCGTTCGGGTGCGCCGGGCGCCGCGCTCCAGCCGGTCCGCACGGTGAAGCCCTGCGGACCGCTGCTGATCTCGACGCGTGCGATCGCCGACGCGATCGCCAGCACGAGCACCGCGGCGGCGGCCAGCCCCGCGGCCGGCGTCCATCGCGCGCGCCACGACGGGCGCATCGGCAGCACTTTCGGCTCGCGGACGACGCGGAAGCCGAAGTCGGGCTGCGGCGGCGACCAGGAAATGAGGTCGGCGCGCACGCCGCGCAGCGCGTTCAACTCGGCGCGGCACTCGCCGCAGTCGCGGACGTGGCGCTCGAACGCCGCGCGCTCCGCATCCGCCAGGTCGTCGTAGAGATAGGAAACGAGTCGCTCTTTGTCACACATGATTGCGTCCAACACCTTCGCGATCCAGCTGACGCCGCAGCACGCTGAGTCCCTGATACAGGCGCGTCTTCACCGTGCTCAGCGGACAATCGAGCATGTCGGCGATCTCCTGGAACGTCAGGCCGTGGTATTCCTTCAGGATGATCGCGGTCCGCTGCTCTTCGGGCAGCTCCGCCATCGCGCGCGCGACAGCTTGACCGATCTCGTGCCGCGCGACCAGCTCCTCGATCGTCTCGGTCGGCGTCTGCTCCGACGCCAGCTCGATCAGGTCCACGCCTTCGGGCGCCTGCGCCACCGGCTGCCGCCGCTCGCGGCGGATCCAGTCGCGGCACAGGTTCAGCGTGATGCGATACAGCCAGGACGAGAACTTCGCCTGGCCTTTGAACCCTTTCAGGGCGCGGAACGCCCGGAGAAACGTCTCCTGACAGACGTCGCGGGCATCTTCTTCGCGCCCGATCGTCCGATACGCGAGGGCATAGATCGGCCGCTCCCAGCGCACCACGAGCTGGTTGAAGCTTTCCAGGTCGCCACCCTGTGATCGGGCGACCAGTTCTTCGTCGGTCGATGCCATCCCGAAGGAGCTCTCTTCTCTGTGAATTAGACCGGAGGGTTGCTCTTTTGGCTTTACGCGTTTGGCTTTAGGCTTGAGGAACCCGACCTTTATGATCTCACGCCTCGAACGCGAGGTCCGGACCCACCAGCGCCTGCGCGATCTGCTGCTGCAGTTTTCCAGGCAAGTGGCTGTCAATCATCGACTTACGCCCGCGCTCGAGACGCTGGCGCCGGAGGTCCGCGACGCCCTCGGCGCCGCCGGGGTCGAAATCTGGCTGCACGACCGCCGCGCCAGGCGCCTCACGCTGGCCGCCTCCGCCGGCGGCCGCGAACCCGGCCTCCAGGTCGCGGCCGACGCCGCGTCCCACGAGGCCGCCGAGGCGCTTCGCCTCGAACGCACCGCCGTGCGCGGACCCCGCCTGGTGGCGCCGCTCCGGGGCTGGCGCCGCGCCCTGGGCGCGCTGATCATCACGCCGCCGCCGGGCGCACCCGAAGACGACGGGCTGGTCGATTTCACCCACGAGCTCGCGCGGCAGCTGTCGGTCGGCATCGAGAACGTGCAGCTGCTCGAGGACATCCTCCTGCAGCGCCGGCTGCTCGAAGACACGTTCAACTCGCTCGTCGATCTCGTCGCCGTCGTCGACCTCGGCATGCGCATCGTCCAGACCAACGATGCGTTCGCGTCGCGCGTCGGCGCGACGCGCCAGCAGCTGATCGGGCAGAACCTCGCCCACCTGGTGAGCGCCGACACGCTCGCTTACGTCGCCTGCCCGGATCCGCACGACGCCACCACGCCGGCGCAGCGGCGCGTAGACGACGACCGGCTGAACGGGACCTTCCTGCTGACGGCGACGCCGCTCACGCGGGAAGACGGCACCACCCACGGACGCGTGCTGGTCGCGCGCGACATCACGCGACAGACCCGCCTCGAAGCGGAGCGCGCGGCGCTGCGCGAGCGGCTGGCGCAGTCGGCCAAGCTGGCGTCCCTCGGGCAGTTCGTCGCCGGCATCGCGCACGAGATGAACAACCCGCTGCAGGGCGTGCTGGGGCATCTCGAGCTGCTGATCGACATGACCGAGGCGGCGCGGCCGGTGCGGCGCGAGCTGAAGCAGATCTACCAGGAAGCGGAACGGGCGGCGAAGATCGTGCACAACCTGCTGGTCTTCACCGGATCGCACCGCATGGATCGGCATCGGGTCCCGCTCGATCGCGTCGTGACGAGAGCGATCGCGAGCTGCGCGGTGCAGCTGCAGCGCGGCGGCGTTCAGGTGGAGCGCGAGAAGGGGCCGAGACTGCGGCCGGTCAACGTCGATGCGATGCTCCTGCAGCAGGCGCTCGTGAACATCCTGCTGAACGCCGAACACGCCGTGCGCGGCGCCCCGGAACGGCGCATTCGCGTGACCACGTCGGCGGGGCGAACGCCGGACACCGTCGCCGTCACGGTGCAGGACAGCGGACCGGGGATCGCCGAGGAAGCGCTGCCGCGGATCTTCGATCCGTTCTTCACCACGAAGGAAGTCGGGCAGGGCACCGGCCTGGGTCTCGCCATCACCTACGGCATCGTCCACGAGCACGACGGCACGATCGCGGCGACGAACGCGCCGGACGGGGGCGCGGTGTTCCGGATCGAGCTGCCCGCCGCTGAAGGGTGATAGAGTGACATCAGGTCAGCCCGACCATGATCGATGAAAGCTTCCTGACGACCGAAGAGGTACTCGAGTACCTCCAGGTCAACCTCCGGACGGTCTATCGCCTCATCAAAGCAGGAAAGATCCCGGCGATTCGCGTGGGGCGTCAGTGGCGCTTCCGGAAACGGGACATCGACGCATGGCTCGAAAGCCAGCGGCCGCGCGGCGGCCGCTCCGCGCCCGTGTCGGCGCCGGCACGGACGGCGGCGGCCGGCGTCGGACGCCCCCGCGTCCTGGTGGTGGACGACGAGGCGACGATCCGCGATCTGCTGTCGAAAACGCTCGCCCTCGCGGAGTACGACGTCGATCTCGCGCCCGACGGCCGCGCGGCGCTCGATCGCCTGCGAATGATCCCCTACGATCTGCTGATCACCGACCTGAAGATGCCGGGGGTCGACGGGTTGACCGTGATCCGTGAGGCGCGCCGCTTGAAGGCGGACCTGCCGGTCATCATCATCACCGGCTTCTCGAACGAAGCAAGCGCGATCGAAGCGGTCAACCTCGGGGTCTCCGGCTATCTGACCAAGCCGTTCCGCGTTCCCCGGGTACTCGCCGCCGCCGCCAAGGCGCTGGGCGAGTAACTGCCCGGAATTTCCCGCTTTTTCACACTCTCCTGACGACCCGCTTGACAGGCGGCTACAGTGGAGCTACGTTTGTGGTCGTTGTTGTCGTATAAAGTTCTTTTAAAGACGTCTGTGGTAGTCGTTTGAACGACAATAACGAACAGTTCATGCAGCGGTGAAGGCGTTCTCGGGGTCCTTGGCTATTTGAATACCCCGCCTCGGACGATTTACCGGTTGATCCGGAACGGCGAGCTCCCGGCGGTCCGGATCGGGCGGCAGTGGCGATTCCGGCGTGCGGATCTGGACCGGTGGGTCGAACGCCAGGCGGCGAATCAATCCGGCAGCGATGGAGCGAGTCATGAAGAAGGCAGTGTGGAGCGGCGTTCTCGCGGCGGCGGCACTTGCGCTGTGTTCAACCCCGGCGTTCGCGCAGGCCACGGCGACCGGCTCGGTCACCGTGACCGCGAACGTCAACGCGAAGGCGAAGCTGACGCTCGGCGCGGCCAGCGTGACCTTCAACGACGCCGATCCTGACGTCACCCCGCTGCTGACGGCGACCAGCGCGCTCTCGGTCGACGTCAAGGCGCGCACGGCGGCGGCGTCGACGGTGTCGCTGACGGTGCAGTCGGGCGGCGATCTCGACAACGGCAGCGCCACGATCGGCATCAACAACCTCACGTGGACCGCGACCGGCACCAACTTCGTCGCCGGGACGATGGCGACGAGCGCGGTGACGCTGGCGTCGTACACCGGCGGCGGCAACTACACGGGCCAGCAGACCTATCGTCTGGTGAACTCGTGGAACTACGCGACCGGCACGTACACCGCGACGATCACCTACACGCTGACCGCGCCGTAGCCGATAAGCGGGCCGGGTTCTCGAGCCGGTCCGCCGATGGTCCTTTCACGCCGCTTGCTCGCTGCCGTCATGGCCTGGTCGGCCGCCGCGCCCGCCGCGCGTGCGTCTGCCCAGGCCGCGACCGCGACACTCTCGGCGAACGTCGGCACCATCGCGAAGCTGAATCTCTCGACGGCGAGCGCCTCGTTCCCCGACGCGGATCCCGACGCCATTCCGCAGATTCCCACGGCGGGCGGTCCGATTCTGATTACGGCGAAGTCCCGGGCGACGCCCGGCATGCAGGTCGTGCTCACGCTGCAGGCGGCGGACGATCTGCGATCCGGGGTCAACGTCATCCCCGCCGCGAACATCACCTGGACTGCGACCGGCGCCGGATTCGTCGCCGGTACGCTGAGCACGCAGGCTCCGGTGACGCTGGCGACGTGGACGGGATCGGGCGTCCGCAGCGGCAGCCAGCAGCTGTACTTCCGCAATCTCTGGACCCACCCGACCGGCACCTACACCGTGTCACTGCTCTACACGCTGAGCGCCCCATGACCCGCCGGGCACGCTGCCTCGCGCTTGCCGCGGCCTTCGCGGCGCTTCCCTCCGGCACCGCGCTCGCGCAAGGACGCGGCGGCGGCAGCAACCCGCAGCTCGATCTCTCCATTTCGCCGGCCTCGATCACCTTCGCGTCGGCGGATCCCGACGTGAGTCCGACGGTGGCGGCGGCGCCCGTGGTCGTCAGCGTCCGCGTGCGGCAGAACGGCGGCGCGTGGATGCTGACGGTGCTGGCGGGCGGGGACCTAATCGCCGGGCCGGCAACGGTCGATATCACGAACGTGTCGTGGACCGCGACGCCGGCGCCTCCCTATCAGAACGGCACGCTGAGCAAGACCGTAGCGCAGCGGCTGGCATCGGGCTCCGGCAACGTCAATCCGGCCGCGAACGGGTCGGTGACATTTCGATTGGCCAATTCATGGACCTACAGCGCAGGCAACTACACGCAGACGCTCGTCTTCACGCTCTCGGCGCCCTGATCGCGGCGCTCGCGGTGAGCGTGCCGGCCGCGGCGCAGACCTCCGTCGAAGTCACGCCGCTCCGCCTCGAATTGAAGGCGGCGCCAGGCGGCATCACCACCCAGTCGATCACCGTCAGCAACACCGGCAAGGACGCGGTCCGCGTTCGCGCCGTCATCTCCGACTGGCACCTCTCGCGCGACGGCTCGCCGCAGTTCGTCGGCGCCGCCGATCCGAAGTACTCGGCGTCCGGCTGGATGCGCGTCGCGCCTCCCGAGATCGTCGTCGACGCCGGCAAGGAGGCCGCCGTGCGGTTCACGCTCAGCGTCCCGGCCGGCGTGTCCCCGGCGGGCTATCGCACCAGCGTGCTGTTCGAGTTCAGTCCGGTGAACGCGTCGCCGATCCCGAAGCCGCGCGAGGTCGCCTTCCGCAGCCGCATCGCCACGCTGATCTACGCCAACGTCGGCGAGCCCCCGGCCGCAGTGGAGCTCACCGACCTGCGCACGCGCGCGCTGCCGGATCAGCCGACGCAGATCATCGCCATCCTGAAGAACGCCGGGCAGCGCACCGTGCGGACCCGCGGCACGCTGACGATGTACGACAGGACGAACGCGGTGATCGGACAGACCACCGTGCCCGACGTGCCGCTGCTGCCCGAGTCCGAGCGCGAAGTCGCGATTCCGGCGTTCAATCCCGACAAACCGAAGCCGCCGCCCGGCGAGTATCGCGTCGAGATCAAGATCGACGTCGGGCTGCCGGCGCTGATCGTGGGTGAGACCACGCTCAAGGTGTCGTAGCCGCGTGCGCGGATCCGCGATCCCCGCGTGCTCCGCGGCGGTGATCCTCGCCGCGTCGGCGACCGCGGCGGCGCAGCAGGGCTCGCTGCAGATCTCCACCGACACGCAGATCGTCCAGGGGCATCCGCAGCGGCGGCTGGCCGAGCGGCGCCTCGAGCCGGACTTCGGCGCGCTGTGGACGCAGCCCGGACGCCGGTTCGGCCAGCTCCAGCTGGAGCTGCGCGCCTCGCGCCGCGGCGACGATCTCCACCTCGGTCGCAGCTGGTTCGCGCTGCGCGATGCCCGCGCCCGCGGCGTCGCCTGGACGTTCGAGGGAGGCGACCTCTACACGCCGCCGTCGCTGGTCGATTACCACTTCACCAATCTCGCGGCGCCGGCGATCACGTTCACCGGCGGCGCCGTCAGCGGCCGATCGAAGACGCTGTCGCTGCAGATCGCCGGCGGCCGCTCGACGGCGTGGCGCAACATCTTCGGTACGGATCCGGACGCGCTCGGCCAGACCGTGGGTCTCGCCCGCCTGGCCTATCAGGCGACGCCGCGCGTCCAGCTGCTCGCCCGCGGCTCGCGGGTCCGCACGCGCGACCTCGGCGAGTTCCCGCGAACCATCGACGCCAGCGATCAGGCGGGCGGCGGCGTCCGCTTCGTGGTGACGCCGTCGTTCCACCTGATCGGCGACGCCGGATACGTCCGCTACCGCGCCACCGGCGCCGCGGCCGCCGTCCACGACTACTCGTACCTCGCCGGCGCGCACGTGCTCATCGCGCGAGGCTGGGTCCAGGTCAACGCGTCGCGCTATTCCCCCGGCGATCTGCCGGTGCTGAATGCGTCGCTGCACGACCGCAGCGGCATCTTCTCGGCCGGCGAGTACGAGCTGTTCGATCGCGTCCGCGTGTTCGGCGGATGGGAGCAGCTCGATACCAACATCGCGCCGACCGGCACCGCGCTGGATCGACCGATCGCCGAAACGCAGCGGCACTTCGGCGGCATACGGCTGCGCATCGCCGGCCGGTCGCTGCTGTCGCTCCGCATCGAGGACGGCGGCCGCGTCGCCCGGCCGCCGATCCCGCAGTCGCCGGCCTCGCTGTTCGCCTCGACGAGCGACACCGGCAGCAGGACCGCGGAGCTGCAGACGGGCATCGGACCGCTCACCGCGTTCGCGCGCTACAGCCGCCGCGAAAGCGTGGATTCGGTGTTCACCGCCTCGACCTACGATCAGGAAGACACCACGGGGCAGTTCTTCCTGAACCTCACTCGCGAGACGCAGCTCTTCGGACTGGCGATGTTGAGCAGGAACCGGCTCGCGACCGGCGGCGGCGGATCGTACGTGCAGTTCACCGCCGGCGGGCAGCAGCAGCTGTTCAGGCCCGGACTCTGGGTCCGCGTGGAAGGGACGACGAGCCGGAACCGCGAATTCACCACCGGCATGCTGGTCCCGCGCGAAGCGGTGAGCGTCGGCCTCAACGGCCAGCTCACCACCCAGACGACGATCGGTCTCAACGTCTACGCCGATCGCGCGCCCATCGGCCTGCCCGGCGAATCCAACGCCTGGCTCACCCGCTCCACGCTCCGCGTCGTCCATTCGATCGCGACCGGAGCCGTACGCGTGGCGAGCGAGAGCGGCACGATGGCGCGGGCAGGACGCGGCACCGGCACGGTGTCGGGCAGCGTCTTCGCGGACTGGAACGCCAACGGGCAGCCGGACCCGGGCGAGAACGTGCTGGCGGGAATTCCCGTGCTGCTCGGAACGCTGTCCGCGGTGACGACCGGACGCGACGGGCAGTTCACGTTCCTCAACGTCCCCAGCGGGGCGCATCAGGTGCGCCTGGATCTGAATGCGCTGCCGGTGGATTTCGACGCTCCCGCCGGCACCGACGTCGCGCTCGAGGTTTCGCGCGGCGAGAGCCGGCGCGTCGCGTTCGGACTGCTGCCGCTGGGCGCGATTCGGGGGTACGTCTTCGAGGACGCCAACCGGAACGGCCAGATCGATGCCGGGGATCCCTCCGTCGACAACGCCGTGCTGGTGCTCGACGGCGGGCAGCGCTCCGAGCTGGTGCGCAAGGGGCAGTTCCGCTTCGACGCGGTCCGCGCCGGCGAGCACCGCATCGAGCTGCTGAAGGAGTCGCTGCCCGAGGGATCCGCGATCGTCGGCGCGAACGGACGAACGCTGGAGGTGACGCGCGACACGCCGCAGGTCGACATCGTGTTCCTGGTCACGATCGAGAAGCGTCCCGAGGTGCGCAAGGTGTTTCCGTCGCGTCCGGGCAACACGCCGCCGCCGGCGTCGGCGGCAGCCGCGCGATCGCCGGCGCCGCTGCCGGGTGCGGCGCGCCCGGTCGGTTCGCGCGCGCCGGCGGCGTCCGCTCTGCCATCCTTCGCGATCTACACCATCCAGGTCGCGGCGATGAGCGACGCGGCGAACGCGCGCGAACTGCTGCAGGAGCTGAAGCGCGTCGGCTTCGAGGCGTATCTGGTCGAGCCGGCAGGCGGAATGGCGGACGCGCTCTATCGCGTCCGCGTCGGGAAGTACGAGTCGCGCACCTCCGCACAGCGGGTCGTGTCGCGGCTCGAGAGCCAGCTCGGATTGAAGATGTGGATTACGCGCGCCCGCTAGGGAGTGCTCAGCACCATGCGCACCGGCAGCGCGTAGATGCCGGCGGCGCCGGCGCGCAGCCTGAAGATCACCCGTCCCGCTCGCAGCCCGCTGCCCTGCCAGCGTCCCACGACGGTGCTCTGTGCGGCGTCGATCGATCCGGCGAGCATGCCCTGTCCTTCGCCGCTGAAGCTCAGATCGGATGCGACGTCCGCCGCGCCGCCGGGCCCCTCGAGCGGCCTCACCGGTTCGACACTGAGCACGACGTCCGATCCCGCGGGCATGCGCGCGCCCGCCGTGAACTCCAGCGAGGCAGTCGCCGTTGCGCCCGCCTCCGTGACGTCGAACTGCAGGATGCGGCTCGACACCTTCAAGGAGGTGCGCGCCGCCAGGTTCACGTTGATGGTCACGTTCGCCGACTTGACGTCCTCCGCGCCGGCGGTGCGCGCACAGATCGCGAGCGGCAGCACCACGAGGAGGAGCCGTGAGCGCATGGGGTGCGGCAATCCTAAAAGCGTGCCGGCGCGGATCCAAGGCCTCGAGCGACACCGAACGGAGCGACTCGAAGCGACAAGGCCCGACAGGCGGCGGCATTAACGGCTGAGACCGGCCATCGTGGACCGCGAGGCGCCGCTGTCAGCGCGTGGGCGGCGTGCGCTAAACTGGCACATGTGACGTGCGCCTGGCGCCGTCACCTGCCGTTCCCGTGATTCAACTTTCCTCTCTTTCGAAATCCTTCGGCGACCGCGTACTGCTCGACAACGTGACGTGGCAGATCGACGACCGCGAACGGGTCGGGTTGAGCGGGCCCAACGGCGCCGGCAAGACGACGCTGTTGAAGATGCTCGCCGGGATCGACGAACCGGACGCCGGTCTGATCGTCAAGCCGGCGGGGCTCACCATCGGCTATCTGCCGCAGGACGGCCTCGCCTACAGCGGCCGCACGCTCCGCGAAGAGGCCAGCCTCGCCTTCAAGCCCCTGCTCGACATGAAAGCGGAGATCGCCGCGCTCGAGGATCGGCTCGGCGACGATTCCACGCCGCACGAGGATCACGAGCAGATGCTCTCGCGCTACGCCGAGCTGCAGGAGGCGTTCCGGCGCAGCGACGGCTACACCATCGACCTGAAGGTCACGACGGTGCTGCGCGGTCTCGGGTTCTCCGACGCCGACCTCGAGAAGCGGACCGAGACGTTCTCCGGCGGCTGGCAGATGCGCATCGCGCTGGCGCGGCTGCTCCTCGGCCGCCCCGGCCTGCTCCTGCTCGACGAGCCGACCAACCACCTCGATCTCGACGCGCGCAACTGGCTCGAGGAGTACCTGACCGACTATCCGCACGCCGTCATCCTCGTGTCGCACGACCGCTTCTTCCTCGACGCCGTCGTCACGCGCATCACGGAGATCGGGATGCGGACGCTCACCGACTACGTCGGCAACTACTCGGCGTATCTGAAGGAGCGCGACGCGCGCATGGAGCGCCTGCGCCAGATGAAGCGCGATCAGGACGACGAGATCGAGCGGATGCAGGCGTTCATCAACCGCTTCCGCTACCAGGCGACCAAGGCGTCGCAGGTGCAGAGCCGGATCAAGATGCTCGACAAGGTCGTCCGCATCGAGATTCCGCCGGAGCGGAAGCGGGTCCGCTTCCACTTTCCGCAGACGCAGAAGAGCGGCCGGATGGTGCTGGAGCTGAAGCACGTGCGCAAGGCGTACGGCGCGACGCGGGTCTTCGACGACGTCAACCTGCACATCGAGCGGGGCGACCGGATCGCGCTGATCGGGCCCAACGGCGTCGGCAAGTCGACGCTGATGCGGATGCTCTCAGGCGTCGAGGCGCCGGACGCGGGAACCCGGACCGAGGGTCACCAGGTGGTGATGCAGTACTTCGCGCAGGACGAAGCGGCGAAGCTGGATCCGACGAAGACCGTGTACGAAACGCTGGCGGGAAGCGCGCCGATCCAGATGATGCCGCACGTGCGCAACATCCTCGGCGGCTTCCTGTTCTCGGGGGACGACATCGACAAGCCGGTGCGCGTGCTGTCGGGCGGCGAGCGGACGCGGCTGGCGGTGGCGCGGATGCTGCTGATTCCGGCCAACACGCTGCTGCTCGACGAGCCGACCAACCATCTCGATCTGGACTCGAAGGACGTGCTGCTCGAAGCGCTCGAGGACTTCGGCGGCACGCTGATCTTCGTCTCGCACGACCGCTATTTCGTCGACAAGCTGGCGACGAAGGTGGTCGATATCGGCCGCGGGGACGCGGTGGTCTATCCGGGGAACTACGAAGAGTGGCTGTGGAGCAAGACACAGCGGCCGGCGGCCCCCCCGGGTGCCAGGTCTGCGGCCGCCCCCGACCCCGGTGCCAGGTCTGCAACCCGCCGGGATCCGGGGGTCAGGTCTGCGAACGGGCAGGAGGCGGGTGCCAGGTCTGCGAACGGGCGGGAGGCGGGTGCCTGGTCTGCGAACAGCCCCGACGCGCGCGCCAGGTCTGGGAACGTGCAGGAGGCAGGTGCCAGGTCTGGGAAACAGCACGGGCCGGTGCCTGGCACCGGGAAGCAGCCAAACGCAGACCTGGCACCCGGGACGGCCGGGGTGCCCGCCGCCGCAGGGGCGCGGCCGCAGCCCTCGTACGAGGAAAAGAAGAGGGCCGACGCCGACGCCAGGCGCCAAAAAAAGGAAGCCGACGCCCGCAACCGCCGCATCCAGGACCTCGAGGCGCGGATTGGGAAGGCTGAGGCTGAAGTCCGGGAGCTCGAAGCCCGGATGTCCGAGCCCGGCTTCTACGAGAACCACGAGGCCGCCAAGCCGGTCATCGACCGCCATCAGGCTCTGATGTGGGAGGTCGGCGACTTGATGCACAAGTGGGAAACGCTTCAGGCAGAGACAGAAGTGTAATCGGCGTCCAATTTCGTCGCTGAGCGGACTGTCAAAAGCGGCGAAATGCTCGATATTCCTAATAAATAGCGGGGCACGTCGTTTGCCCTGTGCGCATCATTACAATGCTGGCATCCGACATGACTGCCAAGCCTGGCCGTACTGCGCGTACACGCAAAGCCAAGGCGGGCCGGCCGGACCAGACGGAGCCGCTGGCGGAGTCCGGGGTCGTTCCGGACGGGTTCTACCGCGACATGGTCTGGAACCTGAGGAATGGTGTTATCGCCATTACGACGGACGGACGTGTGGCCGTCATGAACGACATCGCCTACCGGACGCTGGGGCTGCGGCCGAGCCCCGCCGACATCGGCCGGCAGTATGCGGAGGTCCTCAAGGACGCCCCCGACGTCGTCCGCATCCTGGCGGGGGCGTTCGAGCTGTCGCACCTGCCCAACCGCGCCGAGCTGCGCCTCCGCAACAGCGAGAAGGTGCTCGGCTACACGCTCTCGCACGTGAAGGACGCGCGCGGCCGGGACGCGGGCGCGACGCTGTTCTTCAAGGACCTGACGCGCGTCGAACAGCTCGAGGAGCGCGAGCGCCTGCGCGACCGCCTCGCCGCGCTGGGGGAGATGGCGGCGGCGATCGCGCACGAAGTGAAGAACCCGCTTGCCGGCATCGAGGTCATGGCCGGCATTCTCAAACGGCAGCTGCCCGAGTCGCCCGACGCGCAGAACATCCTCGCCGACATCATCAAGGAGGCGAAGATGGCGAACGTGATCGTCCAGGAGGTGCTCGCCTTCGTCCGGCCGATCCGCCTGCAGGTCGAGGAGATTGCCGTCACCGACGTGATCCGTGACGCGATCGCGATCGCGGACAGTCATCCGCTGAAGGGGCAGGTCGAGGTCCGCGTCGATCTCCCCGAAGCGCTGCGTCCGATCCAGGGGGATCCGCACCAGCTCCGACAGATTTTCACGAACCTGCTGACCAACGCGTTCGAGGCGATGGACGGCTCCGGCGCGATCGAGATCGCCGCCACGGCGGTGGATGCCGACGACGAGACGGCGACCGCGGCCGAGCAGGCGACCGGCCCGACGATTCTGATCACCATCAGCGACAACGGGCCCGGTATCCCGGCGGAAGTGATCGATCGGATCTTCAGCCCGTTCTTCACCACCAAGCCCCAGGGCTCGGGCCTGGGCCTGGCCATCGTCCGCAAGATCGTCGACGCGCACGACGGGCGCATCGACGTCGGGGGGCGCCCCGGCGGCGGCACGGTGTTCCGCGTCACGTTGCCGGTGCGCAACCAACAGCAGCTGTTCGGCTAGTCAAAGAGGATGTTATGGGACGGATTCTTGTTGCAGATGACCACGATTCGCTGAGAAGGGGGATCGTCCGCGCGCTCTCCGACGCGCGGCACGACGTGGACGAGGCCCCCAACGGCAACGTTGCCATCGAGAAGCTCCACGAAGGGCAGTACGACGTGGTGCTCAGCGACCTGAAGATGGGCGGCAGCGACGGCATGGACGTGCTGCGCACCGCCAAGGCGCTGCATCCGACCAGCGCGGTGATCCTGATGACCGCGTTCGGGTCCGTCCACACCGCCGTCGAGGCGATGAAGATCGGCGCGTTCGACTACGTGCAGAAGCCGTTCGAGATCGAGGAGATGGAGCTCAAGGTCGAGAAGGCCCTCGAGCACCGCCGCCTGAAGCACGAGATCGAGTACCTCCGCCACACCCAGCAGGACATCTACGACTTCGATCGCATCATCGGCGCCAGCGGCGCGCTGCAGTCGGTGCTGGCCATCGTCAAGAAGGTCGCCAAGAGCAACACGACCTGTCTGATTCGCGGCGAGACGGGCACCGGCAAAGAGCTGATCGCCGGCGCCATCCACCACAATTCGCTGCGCGCGGCGCGCAACTTCGTCAAGGTCAATTGCGCCGCGCTGCAGGAGAATCTCCTCGAGTCGGAGTTGTTCGGGCACGAAAAGGGGGCGTTCACCGGCGCCGACAAGCAGCGCGTCGGCCGCTTCGAGCAGGCGGACGGCGGAACGCTGTTCCTCGACGAAGTCGGCGACATGAGCGCCAACACGCAGGCCAAGATCCTGCGCGTGCTGCAGGAGCACGAGTTCGAGCGCCTCGGCGGCACCCGCACGCTGCGCTGCGACGTCCGCGTCATCACCGCGACCAACCGCAACCTGCCGCAGATGGTCGCCAACGGCCAGTTCCGCGAGGATCTCTATTACCGCCTGAACGTCGTCTCGATCGAGATGCCGCCGCTGCGCGAGCGCAAGGACGACATCGGGGCGCTGGCCACGTTCTTCCTGCGCCGCTTCGCGAGCGAGCTGAAGAAGCGCGTCGACGGCGTCTCGCCCGATGCGCTGAAGCTGCTGATGCGCTACAACTGGCCCGGCAACATCCGCGAGCTCGAGAACTCGATCGAGCGCGCCGTGCTCCTCTGCGAGGGCTCGCAGGTGACCAGCTCGGATCTGCGGCTGGGCGAGCTGTCGACCTCCACCCAGTCGGGCGAGAGCAGCCCGGTCGTGAAGATCCCGCCCACCGGCATCGCGCTCGAGGAGATCGAGCGCCAGGCGCTGATCGAGGCGCTGAAGATGTCCAACTGGGTGCAGAAGGACGCCGCGGAGCTGCTGTCAATCAGCCCGCGCGTGATGAACTACAAGATCAAGACGCTCGCGATCGAGTACCCGCGCGGCCGCCGCATGGTCGACGTCGCGTAGGAATTTGGAAATCTGGAAATCTGGAAATTTGGAAATCTAATTTTTGCTTTCCACATTTCCAAATTCCCACATTTCCAAATTTCCAAATTTCCAAGTTCTACGCCTTCGGGTGCGCCTTTCTGTAGGTCTCAATCAGCTGCGCCGCGTTGACGTGCGTGTAGCGCTGCGTGGTACTGAGCTGCGCGTGGCCGAGCAGCTCCTGAATCGCCCGCAGATCGGCCCCGGCTTCCAGCAGGTGCGTCGCGAACGAATGCCGCAGCGCGTGCGGGCTGATGCCGTAGCGCGTGCTGCAGGCGGCCACATATCGCCGCACGAGCTTGTCCACGCTGCGCGTGGAGAGCCGCCCCCCCTGATAGTTCAGGAACAGCGGCTCGCGGGCCCGCCGTTTGGAGCCAGACCCGGGTCTGACCCCTTCACGGTCGGCAAGCCAGGTCCGGAGGGCTTCCGCCGTCGTCCGGTTGAACGGGACGATGCGCTCCTTGCGCCCCTTGCCGAGGACGCGGACCACGCGGCCCGAGAGGTTCACGTCCTCCAGGTCCAGCCCCACCAGCTCGCTCAGCCGCAGCCCTGAGGCGTAGAACAGCTCCAGGATCGCCTTGTCGCGGCGGCCGAGCGGCTGCGACGTGTCCGGCATCTCGAGCAGCCTGGCCATCTCGTCGACCGCGAGATGGTTCGGAATCCGCTGCTCCCGCTTCGGCGTGCCGACCAGCGACGCGGGATCTCCCTCGAGCAGCCCTTCGCGGCGCAGATAGCGGCCGAACGCGCGCACCGCCGACAGCTTCCGTGCCGCCGACGACTTGCTGTTGCCGCGCGTGTGCAGATCGCCGAGCCACGCCCGCGCGCCCAGATGATCCAGGTGCTCCGGCACCAGCTCCGAGACGCGGCAGCCGGTGTGCGCCGCCAGGAAGGCGAGGTACTGCGTGAGATCGCTGTCGTAGGCGCGCACCGTGTGCGCCGAGGCGTTCTCGTTCAGCCGGAGATGCTCGAGAAAGGCTTTGAGGTGCTCTCTAACCACTCCGCCAGATCCTTCAGGGCGCGATCGGACAGCGCCACGTTGCGGTCCTTCTTGCTCTTCACCCGCTGCTCGAGCGGCGGGATCAGGCCGAACGCGATGTTCGACGGTACGTAATGTTTCGGATCCGCGTGGGCGGCGTAATAGGCCAGCGCGCCGATAGCCGTCGTGCGCGGCGGCACGGACGGCCCTTCGCCGAGCGCCAGCGCCGCCGCGTTCCGGCCGGCAATCAGGCCCGACGCCGCGGATTCGACGTACCCCTCCACGCCCGACATCTGTCCGGCGAAGAACAGGTCCGGGCGCATGCGCGTCTGCCAGGTCTGGCGCAGCACCGTCGGCGCGTTCACGTAGGTGTTGCGGTGGATCATCCCGAAGCGGACGAACTCGGCGTTCTCCAGGCCCGGAATCATCCTCAGCACGCGCGCCTGTTCGCCCCACTTCATCTGCGTCTGGAAGCCGACCAGGCTGAAGTGATCGCCGGCAAGGTTGTCCTGCCGCAACTGCACCACGGCGTACGGCTCGCGTCCGGTCCGTGGATCCGGCAGCCCGACCGGTTTCATCGGTCCGAACCGCAGCGTATCGACGCCGCGCGCCGCCATCACTTCGATCGGCAGGCAGCCCTCGAAAAAGGCCGGCTTGTCGAAGTCGTGCAGCGCGGTCTTCTCGGCGGCCATCAGGGCGGCGTAGAAGGCTTCGTATTCCTCTTTCGTGAAGGGGCAGTTCAGGTAGTCCCCTTCGCCGTCGTCGATCGAACAACCGGGTTGATCGGAAGGACCCGGGATCTGCCGATCGCTTCGAAGGCTCCTGTTCCAGCGCGACGCGCGATAGATCTTCGCGCGGTCGATGGACTCACCCGAGACAATCGGACTGATCGCGTCGTAGAAATACAGATGCTTCGATCCGACCAGCGCCGCGATCTCGGCGGACAGCGCGTCGGATGTGAGCGGACCGGTGGCGAGGATCACGGGACCATCGCCGGATGATGGAATCGCCTGGACCTCGCCGCGACGAATCGAGATCAGGGGATGCGATCCGATCGCCTCGGTCACGCGCGACGAGAACACGTCGCGATCGACCGCCAGCGCCGCGCCAGCCGGGACACGCGCCTCGTCGGCGCAGCGCATGATCAGCGAGCCGAGCCGGCGCATCTCTTCCTTGAGAAGGCCGACGGCATTGTCCAGCTTGTCTCCGCGGAAGGAGTTGGAGCAGACGAGCTCGGCCAGGCCGTCGGTCTTGTGCACCGCCGTCGGCTTGACCGGCCGCATCTCGTGCAGAACGACGTGGACGCCGCGCGCGGCAGCCTGCCAGGCGGCTTCGGAACCCGCCAGACCGCCGCCTATGATAGTGATGCGGCGGCTGCGGCGGCTGTCAATTCCCAAGTCCCAACTCCCAATTCCCAATCAACGCCCAACGCCCAAAACGCCCAAAACACAAGGCGCCCAACTCCACGGTAGCAGCTCCGTTGGGAGTTGACGGCCGTCAGGCGGTCGTCAACTCCTCCGCCTGACGGGCATAACTGCACTCTTCGTTGTTGCAGATCAGCTGACGGCCGTGCTTCTTGGTGATCTTCTCCACCAGGAACGGCGCGCCGCAGTCGGGGCACTTCTCGGCGACCGGACGGTTCCACAGCGTGAAGTCGCAGTCGGGGTAGTTGGCGCAGCCGAAGAAGACCTTGCCCCGGCGCGACTTGCGCTCGACGATGTCGCCGCCGTCCTTCGGGCAGAGCACGCCGGTGGTCTTCTGCTTGACGTACTTGCAGCTCGGATAGCTGCTGCAGGCGGTGAACTCGCCGAAGCGCCCCTGCTTGATCACCAGGTTCGAGTCGCACTTCGGGCACTTCTCGTCGATGATCTGGTCCGGCTTCGCGGCCGTGATGCCCTGCTTCGTCGCGATGATCTTCCTGGTCGTCTTGCACTCGGGATAGCCGGTGCAGGCGAGGAACTGGCCGAACCGCCCGCGCTTGACCGCCATCGGCTTGCCGCAGTTCTCACAGGTCTCCTCGAGCGACTCCCCCTCGGCCCCCGCTTCCGGCGTCTCGAGCTCGCGCGTGTTCTCGCACTCGGGATAGCCGCTGCAGGCGAGGAACAGGCCGAACTTGCCGGCCTTGATCACCATCGGCTTGCCGCACTTGTCGCACGCGACCGCCGGATCCGGCTCGACCCCTTCCTTGAGGTTGACCATCTCCTTCGCGGCGCGCTTCAGATCCTTCTGGAACTTCTTGTAGAAGCTCGCCAGCGTCTTCTCGTAGTTCGACTCGCCCGACTCGATCTTGTCGAGATCCTCTTCCAGCTCGCGCGTGTAGTTGACGTCGAGGATGTCGTCGAACGCGGGACTGAGCAGCTTCTCGACCAGCATCAGCCCGAGGAAGGTCGGCTTGAACTTGCCTTCGATCTTGTTCACGTACTCGCGCGCCTGGATGACGCTGATGATCGACGCGTAGGTCGACGGCCGGCCGATGCCGTTCTCTTCCAGCGCCTTCACCAGCGTGGCTTCGGTGTAGCGCGGCGGCGGCTGCGTGAACTTCTGCTCCGGCTTCAGCTCGCGCAGCGTGAGCACGTCTCCCTGCGCCAGCGGCGGCAGCACGCTCGAGTCTTCGTCGTCCTCCGCGGTTTTCGCATCCGGGCCGGGCGCGACCGTCTCGACGTCCGGCGCCGGCGCGACCGGCTGGCTGTACACCGCCATCCAGCCGGGGAACTTGGGGACGGAGCCCTTGACGCGGAACAGGTAATCCGCGGCAGCGACGTCGACCGTGGTGTCGTCGAACGTCGCCGGCGGCATCTGCGACGCCACGAAACGGTTCCAGATCAGTTTGTAGAGATAGTACTGATCGTGCGTCAGTTGGGCGCGGACGTCATCGGGATGGTACTGCATCGACGTCGGACGGATGGCTTCGTGCGCGTCCTGCGCGTCCGACTTCGTCCGGTACGCGTTGGGCTTCTCAGGCACGTAGTCGGCGCCGAACGCCGTCCCGATGAACTCGCGAACGTCGGCGATGGCCTGCTCCGACACGCGCGTCGAGTCGGTACGCATGTAGGTGATGAGGCCGACCGATCCCTCGCCGGGCAGCTCCACCCCTTCGTAGAGCTGCTGCGCGACCATCATCGTCTTCTTCACCGGAAAGCGCGACGCCTGCTGCAGCTTGCTGGTGATGAACGGCGGCACCGCGCTCTTCCTGCGCTCCTTCGTCGTCACCGAATCGACGATCCAGCGCGCGGACTTCAGATCGGCGAGCACCGCGTTCGATTCCGCCTCGCTGCCGACCTTGATGTTGGCGCCCGCCTTCTTCAGGAGCCTGGCATCGAACTCCGGCGGCAGGGCGGCGGCGAGCCGCGCCGTGATGTTCCAGTATTCCTCGGGGACGAAGGCGTTGATCTCGCGCTCGCGATCGCACACCAGCTTCAGCGCCACCGACTGCACGCGCCCGGCGCTGAGGCCGCGGCGGACCTTGTCCCAGAGCAGCGGACTGATCTTGTAGCCGACGAGCCGATCGAGCACGCGCCGCGCCTGCTGCGCGTCCACCATCTTCTTGTCGATCGCGGTCGGCTTCTCGAGCGCGGCGAGCACCCCCTTCTTGGTGATCTCGTTGAACATCAGCCGCCGGATCTTCTTGCGGTTGCCGGTGCCCAGCTCCTCCGCCAGATGCCAGCCGATCGCCTCTCCTTCACGATCGGGGTCGGTCGCGATGAAGATGTCGCTCGACTTCTTCGCCTCGTCCTTGAGCTCCTTCAGAACCTTCTTGCGAGACGCGATGACCTCGTACGACGGCTCGAAGCCTTCGTCCACGTCCACGCCGAGCTTGCTCTTGGGCAGGTCGCGGACGTGCCCCATGGAGGCGACGACCTTGTAGTCCTTGCCGAGATATTTGTTGATGGTCTTCGCCTTGGCGGGCGATTCGACCACGACGAGTGACTTGGCCATAGTTCCAACTATCCGCGTCCGTCGCGCCGCACGTAGCGGCCGCCGGGCAGCTTGACGACTCTTCCCTGCATCTCCCACTGGGTCAGCCGGGGCAGCAGCGCGCCACCGGCCAATCCCACCGTAGCAGACATTTCGTCGACGTCGTACGATTCCCCGGGGGTGAGGTTCTGGAGTAAATCCTCATCCCTCAGCGATTTACTGGAAATTTTCTCGTCGAGCCGCGATCCGCGCCCGCCCGGACCCGGGCGATCCCCCGTCTCCGGCGCGGTCCGGGCAGACCCGGACGACGGCTGAGACCAGCCCAGCTCTTCCAAGATATCGTCCGCAGTCTCCACGACCTTTGCGCCGTCTTTCAGCAGCGCGTGGGAGCCGCGGTTCCGGCCGCCGAGCACGCTTCCCGGGACCGCCATGACGTCCCGGCCCTGCTCCAGCGCGTATCGGGCGGTGATGAGGGATCCGCTCTTCTCGTTCGCTTCGACGACCACCACGCCAAGCGAGATCCCACTGATCAGCCGGTTTCGCAGCGGAAAGTGGTCCGGCAGGGGCGGCACGCCGGGCCCGTGCTCGCTGACCAGCGCCCCGCCGCAGCAGATACTTACGGACAGCTCGCGGTGCTCGGGCGGGTAGATGACGTCGGGGCCGCTCCCCAGGACGGCGACGGTCGCGCCGCCTGCCGCCAGGCATCCGCGATGAGCCGCGCCATCCGCGCCGCGCGCCAGCCCCGACACGACGAGCACGCCGCGGCCGGCGAGCTCGCCCGCCAGCCGCGCCGCCACCTCGAGGGCGTAGCTCGTCGCCGCGCGCGAGCCGACGATCGCGACCCCCGGCCGCGTCAGTGACGCGAGGTCGCCTCGCCCCCAGAGCACCGGCGGCGGGTCCGCGATCGTGCGCAGCAGAGGCGGATACCCCTCATCCACGCTCCGGACGGCGACGATGCCGCTGGCCGCCGCCGCGTCGAGCAGCGCCGTTGCCTGCGCGCGCGCGGCGTCGGCGATCCGTTCGACGTTCGCCCCCGGCGCGGCGCACGCGATCACCTCTTCGAGCGACGTCGAGCCGGCCTGCTCGATGAGTTCCTTGTAAACGGCGAATGCGCGGCCGCGCGTGAGACCGGTGAGCGTCGAAAGGGCGACCGCGGCGTGAAGATCCATCGCGACAGGTCCTGTCGCGCGAACAGGGCCGGCTCCGGCGCCGCTCGCGCAGCATCGGTGCCTGACCCTGTGTCCTTATTATAGGCCTCTCCGTGCCATCGGGGATCCCCCTCCGGCTTACGAGACTCGTCGGAACTTACCAAAACGGGCGTAATTGGGCCCGATTTCTCGGCGCGCCCCGGGCAGAGCTCTGGTACATGCATTGCTCAGAACTGTCATCGAGATTTCTCGCGTGTTTGACGTGAACGCCGACAGGAAACTGGTATATTGACCGCCTATCCCATGCGCCGACTGATTCTTTTCTCAGTCGTGGTCGTGCTCTTCGCGCCAGCGGCGGCGTCCGCGCAGGACCGCGGGAAGTCGAAGCAGCAGGTCGAGTTCGGCATCAAGGTCGCGCAGAACAATCTCTGGAACGAAGCGCTCTACCGCTGGCAGAAGGCGGTCGAACTCGATCCGACG
The DNA here is from genome assembly GCA_035699745.1 of Vicinamibacterales bacterium. Taxonomy (NCBI): domain Bacteria; kingdom Pseudomonadati; phylum Acidobacteriota; class Vicinamibacteria; order Vicinamibacterales; species Vicinamibacterales bacterium. The sequence continues at coordinate 31,800 of DASSPH010000083.1, read as the reverse complement.
TACGCCGCCGCCTGGAACAACCTCGCGATCGCCTACGAGCACGAGGGGAAATTCGAGGAGGCGAAGAAGGCGTACGAACGCGCGCTGGAGCTGGATCCGAAGAACCTCATGATCCGGCAGAACTACGATCTCTTCAAAGAAATCAATGACCGCACGAAGCGCCGCAGCGGCAACAAGTAGCCTCGTCCTCGTGTGCTCGCTCGCGCTGGCCGGCTGCGCGGGCTTCTACGAGATCCCCATCGAGACGCCCATTCAGCCCAAGATGGACGTCACCGCGTTCCAGCGCGTGCTCGTCGCCGGCTTCATCAGCGGCGGCAGTGACGACGTCGACGCGAATCTCGAGACGGTCCGCCTCCTGCGCAGCCAGCTGCGCTCGAAATCGCCGCTGCGCGTGATCGAAGCAGAGGTGCTGCCGCTCGCCGAGATCGCCGCCGTCGAATCGGCCGACGACGCGCGCACCATCACCACGACGTCCACCGGCGTGATGCCGGTCGGACCGATCCCGACCGCCGACATGGTGAAGCCCGCCGGCGAGCCGAAGCCCGCCGATCCGCGCCGGCCGGAATCGAGCATCCGCAACGAGAAAGACCTGGCGAAGTACGACAAGATCTTCGCGGACGCCGCGTACTGGAAGAAGCTCGGCGAGGAATACCAGACCCCGCTCATCGTCACCGGCACGGTGCTCTTCACGCCGCACCAGGCCAACGGCTTCGTGATGCAGAACCGCGAGGTCTACGACTCGTTCGGCCGCCGCAGCGTGATCCCGGTGCGCACCTACATGGAGCGCAAGGGCTTCATCCTGCAGCCGCGGTTCGTCTTCATCGACGGCCGCACCGGCGCCGTCGTCTACTCCGAGACCTTTCACGAGGAAATCCTCTACCCGAACAACCAGAGCGTGCCGGCCCTCTCGACCTATTTCGAGCTGATGGACCGGATCATGCCCTCGTTCCTCAGCACGCTCAGCGCGCAGAAGATCCGCGGAACCCGAGTCCTCCTGAAGTAGATCGGGTCATCGGGTGATCGGGTCATCGACGGTTGCCGGCGCTGCCGCGCCCGGATTGCCGGCCGGCCCACCGGATTTCCAAATTCGCCGATTTCTTGGTATTCTAGGGTTTTGCGTCTCCCAGCAAAAGGACGGTAGAGGTGTTTGCAATCATCCAGAGCGGCGGCCGTCAGGTCAAGGTGACGCCGGGCGCCGTGATTGAAGTGGATCGGGTGGACGTCGAGCCGGGCACCGAAGTGAGTATCGATCGCGTCCTCTTCCTCGAGAAGGACGGCGGCGAAGTGCTGGCCGGCTCCCCGTTCGTGGCGAACGTGAAGGTCGTCGGCGTGGTCGACGGCGAGTCACGCGGCCCGAAGATCCGCGTCTTCAAGAAGAAGCGCCGCAAGGGCATGCGCCGGACCAAGGGGCATCGCAGCACCTTCACGCGCGTGCGCGTCACCGAAATCAAACTGTAGCCGCAGCTTCGGCTGCGCGTCAGCGTAAGGGCATCATGGCAACAAAAAAGGGCGGCGGTAGTACACGAAACGGGCGCGACAGCAACGCGCAGCGCCTTGGCGTGAAGCGCTTCGACGGCAACGTGGTGACCGGCGGATCGATCCTCGTGCGCCAGCGCGGACGGCGCTTCCGCCCCGGCCTCAACGTCGGGCTCGGCAAGGACGACACGCTGTTTGCGAAGATCGACGGTACCGTCAAGTTCAGCGATCACGGCGCCCGCGGCCGCGTCATCTCGATCGTTCCGCTGGCGAAGTAAGGCGCAGGTTCCCGGCTCCACCGCAAGGAACCGCCGCGCCGCGGCGCCCAGCGCCCCACGATGTTTGTCGACGAAGTAGAGATTCACGTCGCGGCGGGCCATGGCGGCAAGGGCGCCATGAGCTTTCGCCGCGAGAAATTCGTCCCCCGCGGCGGGCCCGACGGCGGCGACGGCGGCAGGGGCGGCAGCGTCTATCTCGTCGCCCGCGCGAATCTCAACACCCTCCTCAATTTCCGGTTCCAGAAAGCCTTCGCGGCGCCGAACGGCGCGCAGGGCGAAGGCTCGCTCCGCACCGGCAAGTCCGGCGCCGACATCGTCCTCGAGGTGCCGGTGGGGACGCAGGTGTACGAGAAGCGGCCCGGGAGCGACGGCGGCGAGTACGTGTTGATTGCGGACCTCACCGCCGAAGGGCAGCCGATCGAGATCGCCAAGGGGGGACTCGGCGGCCAGGGGAACGCGCGCTATGCGACCGCGACCAATCGCGCTCCCCGGCGGACGCAGCCGGGACTGCCCGGCGAGGAAAAGGACCTCCGGCTGCAGCTCAAGCTGCTGGCCGACGTCGGGATCGTCGGGTACCCCAACGCCGGCAAGTCGACGATCATCTCGCGGATTTCGGCGGCCAAGCCGAAGATTGCCGACTATCCGTTCACCACGCTGACGCCGAACCTCGGGGTCGTCGGCCTCTCGGGCGACCGCTCGTTCGTCGCCGCCGATGTGCCCGGATTGATCGAAGGGGCGCACGAGGGGCACGGCCTCGGTCACCGGTTCCTCAGCCATCTGGAGCGGACGCGGGTCTTGATTCACGTGATCGACGTGTCGTCGGCGTCGGGGCGCGATCCGATCGACGACTACGAGACGATTACCCGCGAGCTGCAGATGTTTCCCGGCCGCGATGCCGCGGGCGAGCGGCTGCAGGACAAGCCGGTCGTGGTCGCCGCCAACAAGATCGACGCGCTGGACGATCCATCGCGGCTCGAGCGGCTCCGCGCGCATTTGCAGCACGCCGGCGTTCCGCTCTACGCTGTGTCTGCGGCGACCGGCGAGGGGCTGCCGCTGCTGCTCGAAGCAGCGTGGAAGAGGCTGGTGGAATCGAAGAACCAGGATCGAGGCTCGAGGATCGACGCTTGATGCGGCCAGGGACACCGGCATCGGAACCTCGCGGCTCGCACCTCGCCCCTCGAACCTCGCCCCTCGAACCTCACCCCTCGCCCCTCGACCCTCGAATCGGCATCCTCGGCGGCACCCTCGATCCCATCCACTGCGGCCATCTCGCGGCGGCGGCCGCGGCGCGCGACGCGCTCGATCTCTCACGCGTCCTCGTGCTGCCGTCGCGCATTCCACCGCATCGCGCCGTCCAGCCGCTGGCGTCCCCCTTCCATCGGTTCGCGATGGCCTGTCTCGCGGTGGCCGGAATGCCGCGGTTCGAAGCGAGCGACGACGAGCTGCGTTCCGAGGGTCCGTCGTATACGGCGGACACGCTCGAGCGGCAGCATGCGGCCGGCGCGACGCCGTCGCAGATCTTCTTCATCACCGGCGCGGACGCCTTCGCGGAGATTGCGACCTGGAAGCGCTATCCGGAGGTGCTGGATCTCGCCAACTTCGTGGTGGTGACGCGCCCCGGGCACTCGGTCGACGCGCTGGCCGCCCGCTTGCCGGCCCTGGCCGGCCGGATGCGGCCGGCGACGGCGCAACCCGCGGCGACGCCGTGTATCTATCTATTGCCGGCCGTTACACCCGACGTTTCGTCAACCATCGTGCGCGAACGGTTGCAGCGCGGCGAGCCGATCGCCGGTCTCGTCCCGCCGCTCGTCGAAGCCCACATTCACCAACACCGTCTGTACAACCAGGGCCGATAAATTGCATGGCCAAGACTGAACGAAAGCGTTCCACGACCACGGCGAAATCCCCAGGCGCGGCGCGGAGCCGGAAACTGACCGGCGAGATTGCGAAGGCGGTGAAGGCCGCCCTCGACAAGAAGGCGATGGACGTCGTCGTGCTGGATCTCCGGCACACGCCGGCCTTCACCGATTTCTTCCTGCTCTGCTCGGGCCAGAACACGCGGCAGGTGCACGCGATCGCCGACGCGATCGACGAAGCGCTCCGTGCCGCGAAGGTGCGGCCGAACCACGTGGAAGGCTACGACCGCGGCGAGTGGGTGCTGATGGACTTCTTCACCTTCATCGTGCACGTGTTCACGCCGCAGACGCGCGAGTTCTATTCACTGGAGCGGCTGTGGGGTGACGCCGAGCGCATCGACATCGCGGACGAGCCGGCTCGCTGACATCGGCCGCCGGGCCGTCGACGGCCTGGTCGCGATCGTACTGGCGCCGCTCTGTGCCGCCTGTCGCCGCCCGCTGGACGAGCCGACGCGCGGCCCGGTCTGCGATCCATGCTGGTCGGCAATCGTCCCGGTCACGCCGCTGGGCTGTTCCTCCTACCCTCCGGGCATTTCCCTCGCCGCGGCGATCGGCCCTTACCAGGACACGCTGAAAGACGTCGTCCACGCGCTCAAGTACGATCCGCGGCCGACCATCGCGCGCCGGCTGGCGGCGCGGATGCGCGACGCCGGTTCGCTCGTGCTCGACGGCGCGGATGCCGTCGTGCCCGTTCCTCTCCACAGCTCACGGCAGCGGACGCGCGGATTCAACCAGGCGCGCGCGCTGGCAGAGCGCGTCGGCCTGCCGCTGATCGACGGACTGGTCCGCGTGCGACGAACCACGGCGCAGGCGGACCTGCCGGCGGCCCGACGTCATGCGAACGTGGACGGTGCGTTCGCGCTCGCGGTCGCGGCCAGCGAGATCGCCGGGCGCGTGATCGTACTGGTGGACGACGTGTGCACGACGGGGGCGACGCTCAACGCGTGTGCGGCGCCGCTGCTGGCGGCCGGCGCCAGGCAGGTGCGCGCGCTGACGGCGGCGCAGGCGCGGCTCAGATCAGGCGGCTGACCGCGGCGAACACCTCGGCCGCGACGGCGTCCTTCGGACGCTCGCCGTCGAGGCGAAGCCAGCGCGGCGACGCCGCCTGGCGCCGATAGCTCTCGCGCACGCGCGACAACAGCGCGAGATCGCGCTCGTACTTGTCGCGGTTGCTGGTCTTCCGTCCGGCGGCGGTGTCCGGCGCGATGTCGAGCAGAATCGTGAGGTCCGGCGGCGGCAGGTACTTCTGCATCTCGGACAGCCACGCGCCGTCGAGCCCGAAGGCCTCGCCGTACGCGATGCTCGAGGCCAGGTAGCGATCGCAGATCACGATGGTTCCCTCGGCGAGGGAGGCCTGGATGCGCGGTTTCTTCTCGTAGCGATTCGCCACGTAGAGCAGCTGCATGACGTCAGGCCCGTAATCGCGGCCGCCGTGCAGACCGGCCTCGATCTCGTTCCCGATCCGGGTCTCGTACGAAGGGAAATCGAGCAGCAGGCACGTGCGTCCGCGGTGCTCGAGCGCCTGCTGCAGCGCTTCGGCCTGCGTCTGCTTGCCGCTTTGATCGAGTCCTTCGAACGCGATCAACAAACCCTTGGGTGCCGCTGGAGTCGGGGGTTGGGACATGGGAATCGACTGCGGGCCTCAGAGCTCCAGGGCGAGCACGTCCTCGAGCGTCTGGCGGCGGCGGATCAGGCGGACTTCGCCGTTCTCGACCATGACTTCCGCGGGCAGCAGCCGGCGGTTGTAGTTCGACGCCATCACCGAGCCATAGGCTCCGGTGTCGAGGACCGCGTAGAAATCGCCGACCGCCGGCCGCGGAATCGTGCGGTTCTTGCCGAGCGTGTCGCTGCTCTCGCAGAGCGGCCCGACGATGTCCGCGGTCACCGGCCGGGCGCCGTTCTCGACGACCGGCTCGATGCGATGGAAGGCGTTGTACATCATCGGCCGGATCAGCTCCGTCATGCCGGCGTCCATGACGACGAACAGGCTGTCTGACGCCGACCCGCGCTCCTTGACGTCGACCACGCGGGTCACCAGCGCACCGGCGGGCGCGACGATATGGCGTCCCGGCTCGAGCACGATGGCGAGGCCCGACGCGCGGACGATGGGCAGCACCGCGCGCGCGTAGTCGGCCGCGCCGGGCACCGGAGAGCCGTCGTAGGAGACGCCGAGGCCGCCGCCGATGTCGAGATGCTCGATCGTCGTCCCGTCGATCGCGACCTCGCCGGCGAGCGTCACCAGCGCCGCCGCGGCGCGCGCCAGCGGATCCACGCTGGTGATCTGCGACCCGACGTGGGCGTGGAGACCGACGATCTGGATGTTCGGCCGGCCGCGATGGCGGGCGCAGAGCGCGCGCACCTGATCGAGCGGTATGCCGAACTTGTTGGTCTTCAACCCGGTCGAGATGTGCGGGTGGGTGCTGGCGTCGACGTCCGGATTCACCCGGATGGCGATCCGCGTGCGCGTCTTGCGCGCGCGCGACAGCGCCTCGATGCGCTCGATCTCTCCTTCCGATTCGACGTTGATGCTGCGGACGCCGAGATCGATCGCGTGGCCGAGCTCCGCCGCGGTCTTGCCGACGCCGGTGAACACGATCTGCGGCGGCAGGAAGCCGGCGCGGAGCGCGACGTCGATCTCGCCGCCCGAGTTCGCGTCGGCGTGGCTGCCCAGGGCGCGCAGCAGTCGGGCGATGGCGAGCGTCGAGTTCGCCTTGAGGGCGTAATGGATGGTGTGCGGATAGCCGGCGAACGCCTCGTCGATGGCGCGATAGCGCTCCGCGATGGTCGCGGCGCTGTAGACGTAGAGCGGCGTCCCGTGCGTGGCGGCGATCGAGTCGAGCGGCACGCCGTCGCACACCAGCGCGGCGCCCTGACGGTAAAATCCGGTCACGGGAAAAGAGTGTAAGATACCAGATTACGACGCATGTCTGCTGATTCCGCGGCTGCGCAGCCCGCCACGCCCGACAGTCTCATCGAGCAGTGCCTGGCCGGCGATCAGCTGGCCTGGGAACAGGTGGTGCGGCAGAACTGGCGCAAGGTCTTCAACGTCGCCTACAAATTCGTCGGCAAGCATGACGAGGCGGAAGATCTGACGCAGGACATCTTCCTGAAGATCTTCAAGGCGCTGAACACGTTCGATCGCCGCGCCAACTTCCAGACCTGGATCATCAGCATCAGCCGCAACCTGTGCATCGATCATTATCGCAGCGTGCGCAAGGAGCGGCAGACGATCGCGCGGGACGTGGACTCGACCGACCTGCAGCCGGCCACCAGCGAGCGCGGGCCGTACGCGCAGGCCGAGCATCAGGATCTCCGCGCGCAGCTGCGGCAGGCGCTGGAGACGCTGCCGGTGACGCTGCGCACCGCCGTGGTGCTGCGCGATCTGCAGGAGCTGTCGTATCAGGAGATCGCGGATCGCCTCGGCCTGCCCGAGGGGACCGTGAAGTCGCGTATCAACCGGGGGCGCATCGAGCTGGCGCACCAATTGAAGCGGCTGCAGGACAAGCAGCCGGTTCGCCCGCGGAAGCGCGGCGCGAGGAGTGTGGGATGAACATCACGACCGAACACGCCAACGGCATCGCCGTCGTCCGCGTGGGCGAATCACGCCTCATGTATCCGCTGCTGTCGGAGTTCTCCGCGGCGGTGCAGAAGCTGATCGCCTCGGGCGAGCGCCGCGTGGTCGTCGACCTCTCGTCGGTCGGGTACGTCGACAGCGCGACCATCGGCTGCCTGATGGATCTCTACCGGCAGGCCAGCGCCGCCGGCGGCGCGCTCAAGCTCGCCGGCGTGCAGAAGCGCGTCGAGACCATGCTGACGATGACCGGGGCCCAGAACTTCATCGAGGTGCACCCGGACGAACCCAGCGCCGTCAAAAGCTTCGGAGCCTGAGATGCGCACCATCAAGATGACCACCGGCGCGGCGCTGACGCTGGACGGCGATCTGCTGACGGTGCTCGAGTCGCTGTACAAGGAGATCTCCGCCAACCAGCAGCTGCAGTCCACGTTCGAGGACATGGCGCGCGAGATCCAGCACATCATCGAGCAGATGTCGGACGACGAGCGCCGGCAGTATCTGTCCGAGAGCCTGTTCCTGAACATCGTCTCGTACGAGAACGAGCGGCTCGGGGCGTACGTCAAGCGGCTCACCAAGAAGTAGGTGTCCCTCAACTACCTGGCGACCCGGTTTACGTGCAGCTGGCCGTGGAGCACGATGGTGCTCCTGTGCGACGGCCGGCTGGTCTGCGGCTGCGCCGACCCCTACGGCAAGCGGGTTCTGGGCGATCTGAAGACGGAGGCGTCGGTGTCCGCGGTGTGGACCGGCGAGCGTGCCTCCAGCCTGCGGCGGGACCTCGTCAACGGCGGATCGAAATTCTGCGGCGACTGCCCGCTCAAGCTTCCGCTCAAGAAGGACGAGGCGCCGCCCCGGCGCGGACTCGACGTCGGGCTGCTCCCGTCCCGGCTCTACATCGAATGCACCGCCGCCTGTAACATCTCGTGCAATCAATCGTGCTGCGCCCCGGAAACCGGGATCACCCGCACGCGGCAGGCGGGGATGCTGGACTACGACCTGTTCACCCGGGTCGTGGACGAGGCCGGCCCCTCGCTCGGCCGCATCGACTTCTTCAACTACGGCGAGGCGTTCCTCCACAAGCGCGCGCTCGACATGGTCGAGTACATCAAGTCGCGCTTCCCTCACGTGTATCTCTACACGAGCACCAACGGCCTGGCGCTCACCGAGGAGGGCGCGCGGCGGCTGGCCCGATCCGGCATCGACGAAGTCACCTTCTCGATCGACGGCGCCACGCCCGAGAGCTACGTGAAGTACCGCCAGCGCGGCGACTTCGCCAAGGCGATCCGCAACCTGTCGGCGCTGGTCGACGAGAAACGGAAGCGCGGCCTCGACGTGCCGTTCGTCAACTGGCGCTACATCCTCTTCACGCACAACGACAGCGACGCCGAGATGACGCGGGCGAGGTCCATGGCGGCCGAGATTGGCGTCGATCGTTTGAGCTGGGAGATCACCGATCACCCGGAGGACATGTTCTCGCGGCGGTTCGTCCCCGGCACGCCCGAGTACGAGCGCATCGCCAACGAGATCTGGGATCGGAGCGGGCTCGGCAATGCCATCCCCGGCGCGACGCCGCGCGCGGCGATCGAGGTCGGCCGAGGATCCTGGCTCGATCGCGTCGGCGGCGCCCCGCTGAAGGCGCGCGCGGGCGAGCCGCTGGCCATCACCACCCGGGTCACCAATCTGTCGACCCGTCCGTTCCCCGCAACCGCGACCTACGGACGCCGCCTGGTCCGCCTTGGCGCGCAGCTCTGCGCCGCGGATGGAACCCTGCTCAACCGCGACTACGAGCGCGCCTGGCTCCCGTCCCACCTGCAGGCGGGCGCGACCGTCGAGATCCCGATCACCGTGAAGGCGCCGGAGACACCCGGCCGCTACAGATTGAAGTTCGATCTGGTGAGCGAGGGAATCGACTGGTTCGAGCAGTCGGGGTCGCGGACGACGGTTCGAGACCTGGAGGTCAACTAGCCGCCCGCGAACCTGTAGAAGCGGCAGAACCCGTAGAACCCGTAGAACTCGGTTGAACCCGTCTACGCCACGGGCTGTGGCGCCTTGGCGGCCGCCGGGACCGGCACGACCGCCCCGGACACGCCGTCCGCCTCGACGACCTTCCACGCATCCATTTCTTCCAGGATCCGCGCGGCGAACGCCGTGTGCAGCGCGTGACCCGCGCGGTGCGCAACCAGGTGGCCGATGACCGGGTAGCCGACCAGCGAGAGATCGCCGATGGCGTCGAGAATCTTGTGGCGCACGAACTCGTCCTCGAAGCGCAGGGCGTTGTTCAGCACGCCGGTCTCGCCCAGCACGATCGCGTTCTCGAGCGAGCCGCCGAGCGCCAGTCCGCGCTGCCGCAGCATCTCGACTTCCTTCAGGAAGCCGAACGTCCGCGCCGGAGCGATCTCCTCGACGAACGTCTCCTCCGTGATCCGCATCGTCCGCGACTGGTGCCGGATCAGGGGATGATCGAAGCTGATGCTGTAGGTGACCTTGAAGTGATCCGAGGGATAGAGCGCGATCCGCTTGTCCCCCTGGCTCAGGGAGATCGGACGCAGCACCTTCAGGAACTTCTTCGGCGCCGTCAGTTTCTTGACGCCCGCCTCGTTCAGGATCAGATAGACGAACGGCGCGGCACTGCCGTCCATGATCGGCACTTCGGGGCTGTTCAGCTCGACGATGACGTTGTCGATGCCGAGCGCCGTCAGCGCCGCGAGCAGGTGCTCGACCGTCTCGACCGACACCGCTTCGCGGGTGAGGCCGGTGGCGAGCTGAATGCCTCCCAGGTGCGTAACGGTGGCCGGAACTTCGAGGCCGCCGAGATCCGCGCGCTGGAATCGGATGCCAAAGTCCGCCGGCGCCGGTTTCAGCGACAGCGTGACCTTGTTGCCGGAGTGCAGACCGATTCCGGAGCAGGAGACAGGACGACGAAGGGTGCGCTGCGCGATCATGACCTCTTTACGGCTGGGGGCGCCATCCCCAGCTCAGCAAACCGGCTGCCACTCCAAGGTCGACCTGCTGTCCGCAGCTAAACTGTTGATTTTTCGGATACTTATAGGTTAGGCCCGGGTGGGAGATCCCGGAACGACACCACTGTTGTGGCCGTCCAGCCACAGAATCCAGCCTCAAGACCGTGGCTGATTTACCACACTGAAAAAGCCCACCCTGAAAAAGGGGACAGTCCCCATTTGACAGAAATGGGGACTGTCCCCTTTTTCCCTTACGCCGCAGCGAAGATCTCGGCAAGGAAGCGTCCTGTGAAGGATTCTCGGCTCCGCGACACCGCTTCAGGAGTCCCCTGCGCGACGATCCGGCCGCCGCCCGCCCCGCCCTCGGGCCCGAGATCGATGACGTAATCGGCCGATTTGATGACGTCGAGATTGTGCTCGATGATTACAACTGTGTTGCCTTGATCGACAAGTTTGTTCAGCACGTCGAGCAGCTTGTGGGTGTCCGCGAAGTGCAGCCCGGTGGTCGGCTCGTCGAGGATGTAGAGCGTCCGTCCGGTCCCCCGGCGTGACAGCTCCTTGGCGAGCTTGACGCGCTGCGCCTCGCCCCCGCTCAGCGTGGTCGCCGACTGGCCCAGTCCGAGATACCCGAGGCCGACGTCCTGCAGCGTGCGCAGCTTGTTGGCGATCGGCGGGAAATTCTCCAGCAGCGGCAGCGCCTGGTCCACCGTGAGATCCAGCACGTCCGCGATCGACTTGCCGCGATACTTGATGTCGAGCGTTTCCCGGTTGTAGCGGCGCCCCTTACACTGCTCGCACGTCACGTAGACGTTCGGCAGGAAATGCATCTCGATGGCGATGACGCCGTCCCCCTGGCAGGTCTCGCAGCGGCCGCCCTTGACGTTGAACGAGAACCGTCCCGGACGGAAGCCGCGCGCCTTGGCGTCCGGCAGCATGGCGAACAGCTCGCGGATGAACGTGAACAGGCCGGTGTAGGTCGCCGGATTGGACCGCGGCGTCCGCCCGATCGGCGACTGATCGATCTGGATCACCTTGTCGATCTGATCGATCCCGTCGATGGCGGTGTGGGCACCAGGCTCGTCGGCGGCGCGATACAGCTCGCGCGCCAGCGAGCGATAGAGGATCTCGTTGACGAGCGTCGACTTGCCCGAGCCGCTGACGCCGGTGACGGTGATCAGCACGCCCAGCGGAATCTCGACGTCGATGTCCTTGAGATTGTTCTCGCGCGCGCCCTTGATCATCAGACTGCCGCGGGTCGCCGGCCGGCGCTCGGCCGGCGTCGCGATCGAGAGCTCCCCCTTCAGATACGCCGCGGTGAGCGAGCCGTCGCCGTCCTGCATCAGCGCCGCCGGCGGCCCCTGGAAGATCAGCGTGCCCCCGTGCTCGCCGGCGCCGGGCCCGAGATCGATCACGTAGTCGGCAGAGCGGATCGTCTCTTCGTCGTGCTCGACGACGACGACGGTGTTGCCGAGATCGCGGAGGCGCGCCAGCGTGGCGAGCAGGGCGCGGTTGTCGCGCTGGTGCAGGCCGATCGACGGCTCGTCGAGCACATAGAGCACGCCGGTGAGATTCGAGCCGATCTGCGTCGCCAGCCGGATGCGCTGTCCTTCGCCGCCCGACAGCGTCGCCGCGCTGCGGCCGAGCGTCAGATACCCGACGCCGACTTCGTTGAGGAAGCGCAGCCGATCGCGGATCTCGCGCAGCACGCGGCTCGCGATCAGCGCCTCACGGTCGGTCAGCTCCAGCGCCTCGAAGACCTTGACCGCTTCGGCGATCGGCAGGTCCACGTACTCCGTCATCGTCCGTCCCTTGACGCGGACGGCGCGGCTCTGCGGCTTGAGCCGCTGCCCCTGACAGGTCGGGCAGGGGCGCAGCGCGCGATAGGGCTCCAGACTCTCCTGATCGACCCAGCTGCCTTCCTCGTAGCGGCGCCGCAGGTTCGGCACCAGCCCCTCGAAACCGGCGCCGAACGGATCGCGCTCGGCGCTCTTCGTCTTCTTGTCCGACGCGCCGTCCTTTCGCGCGCCGTAGAACAGCACGTCGCGCAGCTTCTTCGGCAGCCGCCGGAACGGCATCGCCAGATCGATCGCGAACGTCCTGCTGAGCGACGCCAGCGCCTCTTTGACCAGCTTGCGGTCCCCCTTGGCCCACGGAGCGATGGCACCGTCGGCGAGCGACAGCGACTCGTCGGGGACCAGCCGCGCCGGATCGAAGTCGTAGACCGCGCCCAGTCCCTGGCAGTCGGAACAGGCGCCGTGCGGCGAGTTGAACGAGAACGCCCGCGGCGTCATCTCCGGCATGCTGACGCCGCAGTAGGTGCAGGCCAGCCGCCGCGAGAACAGGCGATCGCCCCCCTCGTGCGTGTTGATGACGACGATGTCGTCCGCCAGATTCAGCGCCACTTCGACCGACTCGGTCAGGCGCCGCTCGATCCCGGGCTTCAGGATCAGGCGGTCGACGACGACGTCGATGGTGTGATTGCGGCGGCGATCGAGCTTGATGTCCTCGTCGAGCGAACGCAGCTCGCCGTCGACGCGCACCTTGGTGAAGCCGCGCGCGCGCAGCGCCGCGAGCTCCTTCTTGAACTCCCCCTTGCGGCCGCGAACGACCGGGGCCAGCACGTTCACGCGCTCGTCGTTCGGCGCGAGCATCACCATGTCGATGATCCGCTCGAGCGACTGCGACGCGATCTCGCGGCCGCAGAGATGGCAGTGCGGCACGCCGATGTTGGCGAACAGCAGGCGCAGGTAGTCGTAGATTTCCGTCACCGTGCCGACGGTGGACCGGGGGTTGGATCCGGTCGTCTTCTGCTCGATGGCGATGGCGGGCGACAGGCCGTCGATCAGATCGACGTCCGGCTTCTCCATCTGCTCGAGGAACTGGCGGGCGTACGACGACAGCGACTCCACGTAGCGCCGCTGCCCCTCGGCGTAGATCGTGTCGAAGGCGAGCGAGGACTTGCCGGATCCCGAGAGACCGGTGATCACGACCAGCTTGTCGCGAGGCAGATCGACGTCGATATTCTTGAGGTTGTGGACGCGCGCTCCGCGCACGTTCACCCAGTCGTGTGCCATTTACTGTTCAGTTTTTTCGCGAAAAACCAAACAGTCATTGTACTACGGCTGCCGCTCCTCGAGCGACGTTCCGGCGCGGCGGACGGCCTTCTCGAGCCGCAGGTGGCCGGCCAGCAGATCGACGTCCCATAGCTCATCCGCCCGCCGGCCGTGGTGGTAGGCGCTGAATGCGGTGCCGCGGGGGAAGAATCGCAGCTGCGCGGCCAGGTGAGTCAGCGGCACCTCGACACCGCGCACCGTGTAGATCTCGCGGCCATTCGACGGGCGGTCGCCGTCGGCGCGGCTGATGAGCGGGTAGTCGATCCAGGAGACCGCCTCGTCACGAAGGTCCTTGACGGCGTACCGGCATGCCCACCGGCGACAACCCGCGGCCAGCCGATCGTAATCCGCTGCCTGAAGGCTCCACTCTTTCCCGATGTGGAGCGCGCGGACGAGGCGTTCCTCGAGAACGCTCTCCCACGTGGAGGGATCGGCCGACGCGAGCGCGCGCAGCTGCTCCGCGGACCAGCGGCGCTGCCACGACTCGAGGCCGCGCCAGATCAAGGCCCTGGCCGCGGGGGAGCCGAATTCCGCCAGCATCTCCCCCGCACTCACGGCCGCCTCGGCATCGTCACTCAGCAGCAGCCGGCCGGCCACTTCGTCCAGAGCGGGCGACGGGCGACGCTTCGCGATCAGCGACGCGAGGTCCACGCGCCATTCAGCGCGGCAGCCCTCGCTTGCCGGTGCCGTGCCGCGGCGGATGGCGTCGAATTCACCGGCGGCGAACGCCGGATCGGTCCGGAAGAAGTACGCGAGCGCGGGAATCGCGATGGAGCACTCGTGCGCGTCCACGCTCGCGGTGTACGCCCGCCGCACCCGCCCGGCAATCGCCGCGCTGCCGTAGCGTTCGATGCGATCCATCGCTGCGGCGACCTGGTCGCGTCCTTCTGCGGTTTCGAGCTGCGTGAGAAAGACCGCGTCGAATGCGGGCAGCGTGTCGTCGGTCAGACGTCCGGATATGGAGAGAGGCAGCCTCGGGCGGGACGACCGCAGGTCGCGCAGAATGATCGGGCGCGCCCGCGAAGGGGCGACGTCAGCGAGGGCGATCAGCGCCGCGTCGCTGCCGCTGCGCGCGAGACGCTCCAGCATCGGCGCGAAACGGGCGTCCTCGGCAAGAACGGCGCGGCGCGACGTCAGCACGGCTTCCCGTGCCGGCAGAGAAAGCCGGTGCAGCGCCGCCTCGACTTCCGCCGGGAAGGCGGCGAGCGCATGGGTGACGCGGAGGAGGTCACGCTTGCCGGCCGCCTGGTCCGCCGCTTTCGACAGGCCAGCCTGAAACGCCTCCGTGAGTCGCTCGACCAGCACGCCGGCGCTGGCCAGGGCGCGCAGCCGCCGTTGCCGCGCGTTCATCAACGCCCGGTATCTGACGCCCGCGGAGATGACGCCTGTGGACGCCTGAGTCGCGTGAAGCCCGGCGAGCATCACGATCGCCTGATCCGACACGACTCGCGCCGGATCGTCGACGTGCCGCGTCAACGCGGCGATCGCTCCGGCGCGATCGCGAGCGCTGAACAGGCCGGCGAGTTCGCGCCGAGCCATCTCGTCCAGGGCCTTGCGCGACGGAAGCGACTGGAGCGCCCGGAAGGCCGTGCTCCGCTCCTCGGAATTCGCCGAGGTGTCGAGCACCTCGATGGCCCGGCGAAGCGTTTCGTTCTCCCACGCGATGTCGCGCGGAGAAATGTCGATCTCGATGATGTTGGAAACGAGCGCCGCGCCGTCCCCGGGGCCGCCCGCGCCGACTCGATCGGCGATGTAGAAGCGGTAGCGCCCGGGCGCGTCGAACCGGACATGATCGGTGAGCCGGTACGCGACCGTGACTGGAGGCAGCGTCGGCTTCGGCGCGGCCGGCCGCGGCGGCGCCGGTCTGGACGTAATCACAGGCACGCCGTTCGCGTCGTACTCGACCGCGGTGACGAACCGCGGCATCTCGACCACGCCGCCTTCGACGCAGCCGCAGATGCCGCCAGGCACACCCATGCCCACGCGATGGAGGTCGCGCTCCGGATCGTGCGTGCCGATGGTGCGATCCAGAACCGGAGTGGCCGAGTGGATGCACTGTCCACTCGGATCGCGGCGATTGGGCACGTCGTCGTAGATCAGCACGAGAGAAATGGGCTCGCCGACGCGGAACGTGCGGCGATTGCCGTCGACCGAAACGGTGAACCGCGGGCTGAGGGGGTTGCGGGCGGCCGCCGCGTCGCGCTGCGCGGAGAAACGATCGTGCGCGGGGGTGGGCTGGCCGGCGAGCACGCCCGCCGGCGCGGCCAGGACGGCGCCGATACCAGCCGCCAACGCGAACCTCATCGAACCTCCTGATTCTTCGACACCACACGGCGTCGTTCGGACAGAAGAGAAGAGGTACTGGGGAGGACTATTCTACTACGCGCTCGATCTCAGGCGGCTGTTGCGATACCCGTAGACGAAGTAGAGCGCGAGGCCGATCGCCAGCCAGATCCCGAACCGCTCCCAGGCGTGGACCGGCAGCCCCCTCATCGTGTAGAGGCAGGCCAGGGCGCCCACCAGCGCAACGCCCCAGACGAACGGCACGCGGAAGGGGCGGGGTCGAGCCGGGTCGGTATAGCGCAGCACCAGGACGCCGATGCACACGATCGCGAACGCCGACAGCGTGCCGATGTTGGTCAGGTCGTAGATCTCGTTCTCGTCCATGAACAGGCTGCCGAACGCGACGACCAGACCCGTGACGATGGTCGTGATGTGCGGCGTGCGGTACTTGGGATGAATCTTCGAGGCCCATGCCGGCAGCAGGCCGTCGCGCGCCATCGCCATGAAGATGCGCGGCTGCCCGTACTGAAAGACGAGCAGCACCGCGGTGAGCGACACCACCGCGC
Source organism: Vicinamibacterales bacterium (assembly GCA_035699745.1). Classification (NCBI taxonomy): domain Bacteria; kingdom Pseudomonadati; phylum Acidobacteriota; class Vicinamibacteria; order Vicinamibacterales; species Vicinamibacterales bacterium. Next base: position 15,637 of record DASSPH010000083.1, on the reverse strand, counting down.
CGAACGCCACGAACCAGCTCGCAATCGGCAGCCCCGCGACTTCGAGCGCCCGCGCCAGCGGGTCGGCCGCCTTGAGCTCGGTGTACGGCACGAGTCCGGTGGCCACGATCCCGACGATGACGTAGATCAACGTGCAGATTGCCAGGCCGCCGAGGATGCCGATCGGCATGTTGCGCTGAGGATTCTTCGTCTCTTCCGCCGCCGTGGAGATCGCGTCGAAGCCGATGTACGCGAAGAAGACGATCGCCGCCCCCTGATGGATGCCGCGCCATCCATTCGGCGCGAACGGCGTGTAGTTGGCGGTGTCGATGTGCATCCCGCCCAGGACGATGAACACCGCCAGCACGATGAGCTTCACGGCCACCATCGCGTTGTTGGCGCGCGTGCTCTCGCGCACGCCGATGTAGAGCAGCCAGGTGATGGCGAGCACGATCAGCGCCGCCGGAATGTTGAGCAGGACGGGAATGCCGGCGATTCGCGGAGCGGTTTGCAGCAGGCCGTGGATCTCGGGATTCGAACTGAGCAGCGCCGTGCGGTAGCCGTGGGTCAGCCACTCCGGCAGCACGATGCCGAACCCGGAGAGCAGCGAATTGAAATAGCCGCTCCACGCAATCGCGACCGCGATGTTGCCGACCGCGTACTCGAGGATCAGGTCCCAGCCGATGATCCACGCGATCAGCTCGCCGAGCGTCGCGTACGAATAGGCGTAGGCGCTGCCCGCCTGCGGGATCATCGACGCGAGCTCCGCGTAGCACAGCCCGGCCAGGCCGCAGACGACGCCGAGCAGGATGAAAGAGAAGATCAGCGCCGGGCCGGCGCCGTAGCGGACGATCTCACCAGTCGGCAGGGTCTCACCCGCGGCGGCGGTGCCGATGGAGGAAAAGATGCCGGCGCCAATCACCGCGCCGATGGCCAGCATGATGAGATCGCCGGCCCCCATCACCCGCTTCAGCCCTTGTCCGCTTTCCGCGACGATGAGTTCGGAGATCGGCTTGCGCCGGAACAATTGGCTCATTGCCGACGGATTCTACCCCGGACGCGCCGGCCTCCTGCGCGCCGGGACAGCGCCGTTACGGCAGCAGGCCGCGGACCCGCACCGCGAGCCGGTACACCGTCTCGGCCGCCGCGAGCGCGATCCCGCCGTGCGGGTCGAAGGCGAGCCCGATCAGCGGTCCCCCCGACAGCAGGAGCTCGGGGCTGTCAGGCGCATCGACGCGGACCCGATAGAGCGCGCTGGCCCCGGCCAGCGCGTCGACGACGTACAGATGACCGGCGGCATCGAACGCGATCCCTTGCGGCCGCCCGTAGCGCCCGCCCCACGTTTCCACGGTGCCGCCGGGCGCGATGCGGTAGATCGCGTCGTGCGTGTTCAAGGTGGGCGCGGCGACATAGAGATGGTCGTCCGGGCCGAACGCCAGATGGAACGCGGCGACGCTCGGCGGCAGCGCCGCGAACAGCTGCGACCGCCCGTCCGGTTCGATGCGCAGCACGGAGCCGGATCGATCGCCGACGTACAACCGCCCGTCGCGGCCGAAGGCAAGGCCGCACGCGACGCCGAGATCGGTGGCGTAAATCGAAGCCCGTCCGTCCGCCTCGACGCGGTACACGCTGCCGTCGAACCGGCTCGAGACGTAGAGCCCGCCGTCCGGGCCGAACGCCAGCGAGGTCGGGTTCGGCACGTCGGTCACGAACGGCTCGCGCGTGCCGTCGGGGCGCACGACGAAGATGCCGACCGGCGCCTGCTGGCCTCGCGATCCGCTGAAGGTGACGTAGAGGTTGCCGTGCCGATCGTACGCAGGGCTGTCGACGTGGTGGACGCCGGTGACCAGCGGCGCGCCGATTTCCACGAACGCCGTCTCTCCCGGCAGCTCGTCGATGCGCACGGCGGTCTGCCCGCCCTCGAGACCCGCCGGCACGATCACCGTCAGAGACGCAGACGACGCGCAGGCGAGACGCGCCCGCTCGGGACCCACGCGGACGTGCGGCAGGCTGCCGTCGACGAGGAAACCCTGCCCCTCGAGCGTGATGCGGCCCCCCTCGATCGCCCACAGCGGGTGGACGGAGGTCACGCGTCCACCCGGCGCGGCGTTCACCGGACCCACGTCAACTCTCGTCGTCGAGCTCGACGTTCCAGTAGAAGTAATCGCGCCACGAATCGGGCGCGTTGCGCAGGCCGATGGTGATGCGGATCGCCGGAGCCTTGTCGGGCCGTCTGGGCAGGCGAATCAGGTGCATGCCGGCCTGCTCGGGCGTCCGGCCGCCCTTGCGGCGGTTGCAGGGGATGCAGCAGGTGACGATGTTCTCCCAGTCTTTTCGGCCGCCCTGGGCGACCGGCACCACATGATCGAAGGTCAAATCCGCACTGGGCAACAGCGTTGCGCAGTACTGGCAGGTGTGCTCGTCCCGGGCGTAGATGTTGGCGCGCGAGAACGGCACGTAGTCGATCTGCCGCTTGATCTTGATGTAGCGGAGCAGCCGGATGACCGACGGCATCTTGAAGCTGAACGAGACGGACCGGACTTCCCGCTCGTACGTAGAGATGACCTCGACCTTCCCCTGGCACCAGAGCGTGATCGCCTTCTGCCAGTGGACGACCTTCAGCGGCTCGTACGTGGCGTTGAGAAGCAGGGTCTGCTCCATACAGCCTGCGCTATTTTAGCCGATAATTCGATCTGCCCGATGAGCCGGTCCCTCTGCAGCAGTTTTGTGATCGCGGTGACGATCCTGACGTCCGCGTGCGCGACCACGGGAGGAACGCCGCGGCCGTTCCCGACGCCGCGGGCGCCGGCGCCGGCGCCCGCACCGCCGCCGCCCACGCCGACGGCGACGGTCGGATCGCCATCGGCGCCCGTGCCGCCGCCGGCATCAGCGGTCGGGACGTTCGGCGGACGCAGCGCGGCGGCGTACGGCATCACCGGCACCGCGCTCAACCTGCGCGGCGCCCCCTACCGCAACGGCGGCAGCGATCCGACCGGATTCGATTGCAGCGGATTCGTTCAGTACGTGTTCGGCCAGAACGGCGTGCGCGTGCCGCGCACGGTCAGCGAACAGTTCCGCGCCGGACGCGACGTCGAACCGTCCTCGCTCGAGCCGGGCGACCTCGTGTTCTTCACGACCGTCACCTCGGGCGCGTCACACGTCGGGATTTCGATCGGCGGGGACGAGTTCGTCCACGCGCCGAGCGGCTACGGCGAAGTCCGCGTCGAGCGGCTGAGCGCGCCGTACTGGTCTACGCGCTTTGTTGGAGTGAAACGGATCCTGTGATCCGGCGCGCGGTCGCGCCGGTGAACTGGCGCACGTGGAGATCGCGCTCGGTGTAGAGCGGCGGCTGCCCCGGGCGCTTCAACGGCTCGATCTTCACGCCGGCACCCGTCTCGACCGGCAGCGTGGCGCATCGCTCCATGTAGCGTTGCGGAAACGACGGGAAATTCCTGAAGGTGGTTGCCGCCACGCCGCCATAGCGGCGATGCAGCTCGGTGAAGTCATACCCCAGGAACTCGTACAGCGACGGGTCCGGGTTCGACGCGAGATACTGCTTCGTCATCGCGGCGACGTTGTCGTAGAACTCAGGCGCGTGAGTGCCGCGCGCGCGCGTGCCGTCGGCGTTCATCACCTGGCGGATTCCGGTGGCCGCGGGATCGATGTGGTACAGCTCGTGGACGATGGTGTCGAGCTTCGCCACCCACGGCTCGACCGGGCCGTACAAGTCGGCTTTCCAGGACCGCTCGAGCGTCTGCTCGCAGAATCGCGGCAGCACGAAGGAGATCAAGTACTTGATGCGGGTGCCGTGGCGCCGCACTTCAGGAGTCTTGGTGACGAACCACTCCGAGCGCCGCGTCAACTCGCCCGTATCCCGATCGCGCCAGAAGTAGTAGCCAGGTTCGGATTCCGGCAGCGTCAAGCAGTGGCAGGTCGCGAAGGCCCCTTCCGATTCCGGGCGGCCGAAGCGCCCGAACACGAGCACTTCCCGCAAATCGATGAAACCGAGCGCGGGAGTACGTGCGACGACGTCCTGCATCAAGCGCGTGATGCGCTCTGTGTAATTGATCATCACCGACACACTCCGGCCGGACCTCGGCTCGCGCCGGTCCAACCGTGCCTGCCGCTGGCTGCTAGGGAACGGGAACGATGCGACTATACGGACATCCCCCGACGGCTGTCAAGGTGAACAGGAGCAAAGATTTAATGCCCAGGTCCTCCCCGGCCGGGGGGTTTCGGGGGGGCGACGGGGGTCCCGGGGAGGGTCAGGGGGGCTGAGGGGGCCGCGACATCGGGCGGCGGCAGGCTGGGAATGGCGTCCAAGCTCGGGACCGCCGGGATCGCGGGTTCGGCGGTGACCGGAGGCGGGGTGACCGCGCCCATCCTTCTCATGATCATCTGCTGGCGGCGGCGGAGCCTGGCCGAGGGCCGGCCCGGGTCCATGATGTGCGGATTGGCGATCGCGCCGGCAAGCAGCGCGGATTCCGTCGCGTTCAACTCGGCGGCGGACTTGCGGAAATACCGCCGCGCCGCCGCCTCCGCCCCCCAGATGCCGTCCCCCCATTCGATCACGTTCAGATAGATCTCGAGGATGCGCTGCTTGGTCAGCTCGACCTCGAGGCGGCGCGTGATCATCAGCTCGCGCAGCTTGCGGAGGGGATTCTTCGACGGCGAGAGGTACAGGTTCTTCGCGAGCTGCTGGGTGATGGTGCTGGCGCCGCGCGCGAACTCGCCGCGCTCCCAGTTCACCTCCATCGACTCGCGCAGCTGCTCGTAGTCGACCCCTTCGTGCTTCCAGAAGGCGCTGTCCTCGGTGACGATGACGGCGCGCTTGAGATGGTTCGAGATGCGCGCGTAGGGCACCCAGCGCTGGTCGCGCTGCGAAGGCAGCCCCTTGGCGCGCGCCTGCCGCGTCCGCAGCTCCATGAACGCCGTGGTCGTCGGGTTCTTCGTGCGGAGCACGCGCACGTCAGGCAGGGACAGATACACGTAGGCCGCGAGCGAAAACCCGAGTGCGAGCAGGATGAGGACACCGCGGCCGGCTCGGCGCAGCCAGCCCCGGACGGCACCCTTTTTCATCGGCGCAGCAGGGTCCGCAGCGCGTCCGTGAGGATGGATACGTTGGCGGACGTCGAGCCCGATCCCATCAGACCGACGCGCCAGATCTTCCCGGCGAGCGGGCCCAGGCCGGCGCCGATCTCGATGCCGAACTGCTGCAGCAGCCCTTTGCGCACGGCCGCTTCGTCGACCCCCTCCGGCACCTTCACCGCGTTCAGCGACCACAGCCGCTCTGCCGGCGGCGGCAGCAGCTCGAGGCCGATGGATCCGAGCGCGTCCACGAGCGCGAGGTGATTGACGCGATGCCGCTCCCACCGCGGCTCGAGCCCTTCCTCCTCGACCGCGACGAGCGCCTCGTGCAGCGCATGGATCAACGGTGCGGAGATCGTGTGGTGATACTTGCGATCGATCCAGTAGTCCTGCAGCAGCCCGAGGTCGAGATAAAACGATCGACGCGATCCGGCAGCCTTCAGGCCGGCGATCGCCTCTGCGGTGAACATCACCGGCGCAAGGCCCGACGGCGCCCCCAGCCCCTTCTGCGAGCAGCTGTAGACGACGTCCGCGCCCCACGCCGCGGCGTCCACCGGGTGCGCGCCGAACGACGTCACCGCGTCGACGATGGTGCGCGCGCCGGCCGCCCTGGCGGCGCGGCACATCTCCGCGACGGGATTCAGCACGCCGGTCGACGTCTCCGCGTGCACCATCGTCACCAGGTCGGCACCGCCGGCCAGCGCGTGCTCGAGCTGCGCGGGATCGCAGGCCCGCCCCCACTCGACGGTGACGCGCGAGACCTGCGCGCCATGGCGCTCGAGCATCTGCGCCAGGCGATCGCCGAAGTAGCCGGTCACCACGGCGATCGCGCGCGCCCCCGGCCTGGCGAGATTCGCGACCGCCGTTTCCATCCCCGCGGTTCCGGTGCCCGAGACGGCGAATGCGAAGGCGCCCTCGTCCGCCTTGAACAGGCGCCGCAGCCGCGCCCGCATGTCGTCGAGGATCGCCATCATGTCGGGATCGAGATGACTGAGCACGGGCCGCTGCATGGCGTGCATGACCCGCGGCGCGACCGGGCTGGGACCGGGACCGAGCAGCAGCCTGCCGGCGGTCTGGTCCGCCGCGGCGCGAGCGGAGGTGGAAGCGTTGGCGGACGTGGGTTCAGTTGGCGCCATGGAGCAGCACGCGGATCCGTTCGACGGCGTCCGCTGAAAGAGGAGCAAGGGGCGGACGAGGCTCGCCGCCGCGGTAACCGGAGAGATCGAGCGCCGCCTTCAGACCGGGAATGCCGTAGGCGGTCGTGACGGCGCGGCCGAGCGGGGTGATCCGCCGCTGCAGCGCACGCGCCTCGTCGAGCCGGCCGGCGCGCACGTGCGCGAGCAGATCCAGACACGCCGACGGCAGCAGCGACGAAACGGCGATGATCGCCCCGGCGGCGCCGGCGCAGAGCGCGGCGAAGACGCCCGGCGCCGCGCCGCAGAGCACGGTGAAGCCGCTCGGCACGGCGGCCGCGAGATCCGCGAACTGTGCGCCGTCCGTGCTCGTTTCCTTCATGCCGATGATGTTGGGATGCGCGGCGAGCTGCGCCACCGTGTCGGGAGCAAGGTTCACGCCGGTCGAGGCCGGGAAGTTGTAGAGGAGGACGGGAACCGGACTGGCATCCGCGACCGCCGTGTAGTGCGCGATCAGCCCGGCGGCGGCGACATGGGCGCGGTAGACGGACGGAGTCTTCACCAGCACGGCATCGGCGCCTGCGGCCGCCGCCCGCCGCGCCGCGGCGATCGTCGCGCGCGTCGACTCGTGCCCGGCGCCGGCGAGCAGCACGCGATCGGCCGGCACCTCCCGCCTCGCCGCTTCGATGACGCGGTCCGCCTCGTCGTCTTCGAGCAGCGCCGCCTCGCCGTTGGTCCCTACCGTCAGGACCCCGCCGAGGCCGGCGGCGATCCACTTGCGAACGTTCGACTGAATGGCCGCGGTGTCGACCTCGCCGTCCTTGAACGGCGTCGGCATCGGCGGGAACACAGAACGCAGGTTCACACCGAAAACGTACCACAGCGCCGCGGAGAGCGGTAAGCGGCCGGCGGCGAGCGGCCGGCGGGAGGCAAAAAAACGGGCGCGGCGGTGAAGCCGCGCCCGCTCGCAGGGTGCTTTGCGGTCGGTTCAGTGAACGCGCGCGCCGCCCCAGATGATGCGCTGCGCGCGCCAGTCCTCGTCCAGGATGGTCCACAGCGCCTGGTCGAGATACTCGCCGTTGCGGAGGAACGACTTGCGCAGGATGCCCTCCTGCATCGCGCCGATCTTCCGCAGCGCGCCGTTGCCGCGGCCGTTGAGGACCGCCGCGCGGGCTTCGAGCCGGTGCGTGCCCACGACGTCGAACGCGAAGTCGATGACCATGCGCGCGCCGTCCATGAACAGCCCGGTGCCCCAGAACTCCGAGCCGAGCGCGAATCCCCATTCCGCGGTGCCGAAACCGGGCTCCAGCTGCCGCACCTGGAAGATACCGACCGCCGAGTCCATCCCGTGGGGCACCACCGCGAAGCAGGCGTAGTTGCCCGCCGCCCGCTCGCGCTGCGTCCACGCGATGAACCGCTCGAAGCCTTCCACCGTGGTCGGGGGCGGCGAGATGAACCGCGCCACTTCCTCGGTCGAGAGCATCGCCAGCAGTGACGCCGCGTCCGAGATCCGCAGCTCGCGGAGCGTCACCATCGAACCGGTCAGCACCGGAAGCGCCTGCTTCCAGTCCGACGTCGTAACAGTACGGGTTGCCGCGTGTGCCGGCCGGGTTGAGGTCACCGGCTGCACCTCGCGGAGTGTGAGCTTCGTCATTAGAGCCCCCCTCCGAGAATCGTGGTTACCGGTGCGAGAACAGTCGTCGTCGTCGAAGTCTCCGGCTCGGTGGCCAGAGGTGCGTCCGGTTCCGAGGTGGTAACCGGCTCGGGAGCGCTGCCGTCGAACAGCGCGTCGAAGATCAACCCGTCGAACACGGACGGGACGTTCGGGTCTTCGAAGAGCGTGTTCTCTTCGCCCGAGCTGCCCCACGTGGTGTTGTCTTCGTCACTCGAGGTGCCCCACACGATGTTGTCGACCTCACCGCTGGTCCCCCAGACGATGTTGTCGGCTTCCATGAAGGTGCCCCACACGATGTTGTCGAGTTCCCCTTCGGCGACGCTCGCGCCCCACACCAGGCCGCCGCAGTCCGCGTTGTCGCAGCGGGTGCCCCAGACGATGTTGTCGGCTTCGGTGAACGTCCCCCAGACGATGTTGTCCCCTTCGCGGATGGTCCCCCACACGATGTTGTCACCCTCGCGATCGAAGGTGCCCCACACGATGTTGTCGAGATCCAGCAGCGAGGTGCCCCACACGATGTTGTCGCACTCGATCGTGCCGCACACCGTGCCCCAGACGATGTTGTCGCCCTCGAGGTCGCGCGCCGCGCCCCACACCGTGGTGACGGCCCAAGCGCTGCCCGCGGGCTTGATGACGCCGTTCTTCAGCTTCTGGTTGCCCCAGAGAATCGTCTTCGACCACGCCTTGTTGCTCGGGTACACCTGGCCGGCCTGCGGGTTCTTCAGGAACCGCGCGAGGTCGACCGCTCCCTTGATATTGAGGAAGCCGGCCCCCTGCGTCAGCGCGTCGTACTCGTAGTTCTGCGCCGTGTACTGGAGAATCGCCTTCACCAGGTTCGGCGTCAGCTGCGGATTCGCCTGCACCATCAGCGCAACCGCGCCGGCCACGACCGGCGACGCCATGCTGGTGCCCGACAGGCTCAGATACGGCCGGGTGGTGCTGCTCAGCAGCCCCTTCAGCAGGTAGGCCGACTTGGTCGAATACAGCAGGCTGCCGGGGGCCGAGAGCGACACGATCCCGGTGCCCGTCGCGACGATATCCGGCTTGGCGGCGTAGTCGATCGCCGTGGGACCGCGCGAGCTGTAGCCGGCCATCCGGTCGTCGCTGCGGGTCAGCGTCCCCTCGTGGCTGTAGGCACCGACCGTCAGCACCCATGGCGCGTTGCCGGGGGCCGTAATCGCGCCGTACACCGTCTTGCCGGTGACGCGGTCCTTGCCGAGATTGCCGGCCGCGGTGACGACCACCACACCCTCATCGACCACGCGCTTGGCCGCAAGCGTCAACGGGTCGCTGTTATACGACTCCGTCACCGCCGCACCAACCGAGAGGTTGACGACGCGGATGTTGTAGGTCACGCGGTTGGCCGCAATCCAGTCCAGGGCCGCGATGACGTTGCTGATGAAGCCGCCGCCCCGATCGTCGAGGACCTTGAGGCTGACGATGTTGGCCGCCGGAGCGATCCCCGCCCGCGCGCCCAGCGTGTCGAAGCCGTTGCCCGCGATGATCCCGGTGACGTGCGTGCCGTGGCCGTTGTCGTCGTACGACGTCAGCCGCCCGTTGACGAAGTCAACGAACTTGCGGACGCGCTGGCCGCCGACCACTTTCACGAGCGGATTGGAACCGGTGTAGGTCAGGTCGTCGTGCCACGTCGCAACGCCCGAATCGACCACGGCGACGCCGACACCGGCGCCGTCGTAACCGTAGGTCATCTGCACGGCACGGGCGCCCTCGACGACCGCGGCACGATTGAGCGAGCCGGCGGTCTTCCGGTCCCAGTGCATGTCCTTGACGCACGGGTCGTCCGCGAGCTTCTTCAGGTGCGAGTTCTGGACTTCCACGACATCAGCGTTGATGATGCGGAACGTCCGTCCCTTGCGCGCATTGAGCTTCGCGTACGTCTTCGTCGCGTCGCAGCCGGGGTACAACACGACGATGGCGCGCGACATCAGGCCGCCCGGGGCGTTCTCGGCCCGGTCATTCAGCTTCTTATCGAGCTTGGGATGACCGCCGTTCCCGGACGAGCCCGGTGTCGCGGCGGCATCTGCCGTGACCCCGAGAAGGCAGATCGACGCCAGAAGCGCCGCTGCCAGTTTGTATCGCCACCTAGTCACAGTATCGAATCCTCTTCTCTTGTCCCTGCCGCCTCAGCCCCACACCGCTTTGTGGCCGCAACTCCGGTCGAAGACCATCGCGAACTCCCCCATGTCCTGATCCCTCGCGTGATTCGAGAGCTACGAGTGCGTGGTCCAGTAGAGCAAGGGGAAGGCCAGTAAGGATGGGCTTCTGGTGACGGGACCTAAGTCGCTGAATTACAGGAGGATAGCTGCGCGTGACAAGTGTGTGCGGCGCGTGCGGGTCGTGTGCGGTTGGCCCGTTCCAGAACAGCGGCGGCGAGAGTTGGGGGTGGCGACCGAAGGCAAAATGCCGTGGTGCCAACACTTAGCGGCGTTTGTTCCACCTCGGCACACACGTGCACAGATTGAACACTGGTTTCATCGGTGATAAGTCATTCGCACTGAGTCACTTAGGTCACATTCGGCACCCCCCTGCGCCGATCACGAAAAACGTCGGCGGCGTTGATCACAAAAACGGTGGCGACGATCGCTCCGGCGGGGGCCAGCAGCCACGGGGCGTCGGCCGCCACGCGAATCGCGGCCGCCTCGTTCAACATCGCCCCCCAGCTCGGCGTCGGGGCCGCAAACCCAAGACCGACAAACGACAACGTCGCCTCCGCCATCACGAACGCCGGCACCAGTACGGCCGCCTGGACGCCGAGAAACCCGCGCGCCGCGGGCAACAGGTGACGCAGAACCAGGCGCGCCGCGCCCGCGCCGCAGGCCCTCGCAGCTTCTGCGTACTCGGCCCCCCGTTCGACGACGAGGATTGCGCGTACTCCGCGTGCAATAACGGGCCACCCGATGAGGGACAGGACGGCGACCAGCGCCCCGAACACCTGCCCCGTCGTCAACACCAGAGGCAGGGCGCCGCGCAGCGCGAGGACGACGTACATGGCCGGCAGGACCATCACGCCGTCGGCGATGCGCATGAGGACTGCATCGGTCCATCCGCCGGCGTATCCCGCCGCCGCGCCTGCCACGGCGCCGAGCGCCAGCGAGATCAGCGCCGCGGCGAGCGCGATGCCCAGCGACAGCCGCGCGCCGATGAGAAGGCGCGACAGCACGTCGCGCCCGAGCGCATCGCTGCCGAGCAGGAACCACGGCTCCGATCCGGCGAACGAGCCGATCCGCGCGGCGCGATCTTCGGTGTAGCGCCGCTCGAGCGGATCCTGCAGCCGCACGGCATACGCGAACGGCGCGTGCCAGCGGCCGTCGGCGTCGACGAGGTGCGGCCGCATCGGCGGTGCGTACTGGTAGCCGGGAAACTGCCGCGACGCGTCGTAGGGTGCGAGGGCGGGGGCCGCGAGGACCAGGAGCCCCAGGAATCCCAGCAGTCTCATCGCGCGTCCTCGAGCGTGACGCGCGGATCGGCGACCGCGTGGACCACATCCGCCGCGAGTATGCCGGCGGCGAGGAACGCCGAGCCCGCCGCGGCGCAGCCGGCGACGAGATACATGTCGCGCGACATCAGCGCCTGCAGCATGAGCGCGCCCAGGCCCGGCCAGGACGTCACCGATTCGACGGCGAACGATCCGCTGAACAGCGATCCGACGACGACGCCGTAGATCCCGAGCACGGGCGCGAGCGACTGGCGCCAGCCGTGCCGCCAGATCACGCGCGCTTCGGGAACCCCGCGCGCGCGGGCGGCGGAGGTCGACGGGCGGGACATCGAGTCCGCCATCGCGCTCGACTGAAAGCGCTCGAGCAGCGCGGCAATGGGCAGCGCCAGGGCGAGCGTCGGCACGATGAGATGGCGGACCGTTCCCATGCCGGACACCGGCAGCCATCCGGTGCGTGCGGCAACCGTCAGCAGCACCAGCGAGCTGATCAGCGGCGGAACCGACAGCAGCAGCAGCGACATGGCGCGCAGCGCCGCCGCGGCAAGTCCGCGCTGCGTGCCGGTGATCACCCCCCACGGGATCCCCAGCAGCGTCGCGAGGACGAGGGCGCAGGACGCCAGGAGGGCGGTGTTGCGGGCCGCGGCGCCGACGAGCTCAGTGACCGGACGCTGGTATTGGAACGACTCGCCGAGATCGAGCGTCGCGCTGCGGCGCAGCCACTCGGCGTAGCGCTCGAGGAACGGCCGATCGAGGCCGAGACGCGCGCGCTCGGCGGCAATCTCCGCGGGAGTGCGGCCGATCTGTGACGCGAAGTCCCCCGGCGCGAGCTGCGCGAGCAGCAGCGCGCCGGACGTGACGGCGAACACCAGGATCAGCGCCGCGGCGCCGCGCCGGAGCAGGAATCGCACCAGTCGGTCTTTCGGCGCCATGCCGATGCGGGCTTAGGGCTTGACGAACAGCGACTCGGCGTTCCACAGGACCTTCGGGTCCAGCAGCACGGGAACGGCGCCGCCGACACGCCGGCTGAGCGCGACGGTCACCTTCGGCGCGACGAAATAGATCTGCGGCAGGTGCTCGGCGAAGATCTTCTGCGCCTCGAGCAGCAGCTGCTGGCGCTCGGCGAGCGTCGGCGCGGCGCTCTGACGCAGCATCACGCCGTCGAGCGTCTTCTCCCACGGCTCCGGCGCGCCGACGTTCCACACGTGCCCCGATCCGCCGCTCATCCACATGTCCAGGTTCATCGCCGGATCGAGCGCGCTCGCCTGGAAGCCGTAGTAGATGCTCTCGTAGTCGCCGGCGCCGAAGCGGCCGAAGATCGACTGCGGGTCCAGCGCGACGATGTCGACGGCGATGCCGGCCTGCCGCAGCTGTTCCTGAATCATCGTGGCGGTGCGCTCGCGGATGTGTCCGCCCTGGGTGATGATCGAGAACCGCACCGGCGCCCCCCTCGCATCGTCCAGCATGCCGTCGCGGTTGCGATCCGTCAGGCCGATCGACGCGAGCAGCGTGCGCGCCCTGGCGGGATCGTGAGGGAAGGCCGGCGCGGACGGGGAGTACCAGGTCTTGTTTCCCGCGGTGATCGGACCGTGCACCGGCTCGGCGGCGCCGAGGAACACCGTCTTGACGATGGCGTCGCGATCGACGGCGTAGGAGATCGCGCGGCGGAACTCGGCGCGCGCGAGATATGGCTTGGCCTTCACCGCGCGGTTGCCCGGCGTGAGGTTGAACCACAGCGCATTGGGATCGACGCTGAGCCCGACGTCGAGCAGCTGAATCGTTCCCTGATCGCGAAGCCGGCGGAGGGACGCGATGTCCTCGGGCCGCACGTCGGCGACCGCCATCACGTCGACCTCGCCCGCCTGCACCCGCAGCATCTCGGCGTCCTGTCCGGGGACGAACTGCATCACGATGCGATCGAGGTACGGGAGCGCGGCGCCGGACGCGTCCTTGCGCCAGTAGTGCGGGTTGCGCGCGAACGTGATCCGCTGGCGGGTGACGTACTCGGTGATGACGAACGGACCGAGGCCGGCCATCGATGCCGGCGGGGTGGTGGTGCCCCAGGCCCGCCCGAACGCGCGCGCGTCGAGCGAGGCCTGCAGCAGGTGTTTCGGGAGAATCGGGACGTTGTCGAGGAGCGCCGCGCCGGGCGCGAAGGGGGCCGGCAGCGTCACGATCACGGTGCGTGGATCGGACGCGGTGACCTGCAGCGGCTTGTGCTGGACGGTGACCCCCGACGCCAGCGAGCTGGCGGTGCTCGGGTGGTACATCGCCTCGAAGGTGAACACCACGTCGTCGGCGGTGAGCGGCACGCCGTCGGAGAAGGTGAGGCCGTCGCGCAGCGTCAGGGTGATGGTGCGCCCGTCGGCGGAGGTGGTCCAGCGTTCCGCGAGCCACGGCTCGACGTCGCCGGTGACCCGGTTGAGGCGCACGAGCGGAGCGTGGACGAGGCGCGTGACGGCGTCGACGGCGGCCTGGTTGCCGTTGGGCGCGAACCGGTTGAACGTGGCCGGCTCGCTGCGAATCGAGGCGGTGATCGATCCGCCGCGAACCGGGCCGGCGGCGGCGGGCGCGGGGGGCGCCGGCGATCGGTTGCACGCGGCGGCGGCAGTCACGCTGAGCGCGACGAGCGCGGCGGTCAGATGTCGGGCCACTCTTGAACTCACCGGCCAATTGCTTGGCCGATCTCCACTGCGCAGATTTATTGGGCTTTTGAAGGGTAGCGGTTACCCCGGTCGTGGCTGTCGACTCAGCAGCCAATCCGTTGGCTCAAATTACAGAAACACCCTGAGCGGGACGGAACGCATGGTAGCGCAAGCACGCAGCGTACGCAATCACGCTGCGCCACTTTGTCCTTTCGTGTTCTGTCACGAGCGCCGATTGCGGTTCGCTGCTGCGTTCACGACGCCGTGGCACAACCTGTGCCTTACGGCGCGCATCCGGGGTTCCCTCATGTCAATTCGAATCGCCCGCCGTCCGCGCGTGTTCGCCGCCGCCGCCGTTGCCGCCGCGTTGTTCGCTACGGCTCTTTGCGCCGAGGCCCAGCCTCGCCGCGCGAGACTGTCCAGGGATCTCGCCGATCGGATCGCGCAGCGGATCGAAGCTCCCACCGAGATCATCGTCGACGTGCCGCACGATCGCGTGGAGGCGATCGCGGCGCGCTACGGCGCGACGGTGAAGAAGCGGCTGCGCGAAGGGGTGGTGCTCGAGGCGACCGGCGGCCAGATCGACGCGCTCAGCCAGGATGCCGACGTTCCGCACATCTCGGGCAACGTGCGGGTGTCGCGGATGATGGCGGTGACGGCCGCGGCGACCGGCGCCGACCAGACGTGGGGCGGGCTCGGCTACCTGCGCGGTCTCAGCGGGGCCGGCATCGGCATCGCGGTGATCGACTCGGGCATCGGCAACCACCCGGCGCTGCGCGGCCGCGTGGTCGCGTCGGTGGATTTCACTGCGGACCGGGGTCCGGCGGCGGACGCGTACGGACACGGCACCCACGTGGCGGGGATCATCGCGCAGGGGAATCGGGACGGCGCGTCGGGCATGGCTCCCGGCGTCCGGCTGGTGAACCTGAAGGTGCTGGGGGCCGACGGCTCCGGCACGACGGACGACGTCATCGAGGCGATCGACTGGGCGGTGGCGAACCGCGCCGCCTACAACATCCGCGTCATCAATCTGTCGCTCGGGCACCCGGTGTTCGAGTCGTATCTGGACGATCCGCTGTCGCGCGCGGCGCAGCGTGCGATCGACGCCGGCATCCTGGTGGTGGCGGCGGCGGGGAATTTCGGCAAGACCGAGGACGGGCGTCCGGTGGTGGGGGGGATCATCTCGCCGGCGCACACGCCGGCCGTGCTGACGGTGGGGGCGGTGAACACGCGCGCCACCGCGCAGCGGTCGGACGACGTGATGGCGACCTACAGCTCGCGGGGTCCGACGGCGTTCGACGGCGTGCTGAAGCCCGAACTGGTGGCCCCGGGGAACCGGATCGTGGCGGCGTCGGCGGCGGGATCGTTCCTGGCGGCGACGTATCCGGAGCGGCTGCGTCCGGGCCGGGGCGGGGCGGACTACATCGAGTTGAGCGGCACCAGCATGGCGGCCGCGGTGGTGTCGGGGGCGGCGGCGCTGGTGCTCGAGGCGCACCCGGGGCTGACGCCGGCACAGGTGAAGGCGGCGCTGCAGCTGACGAGTTCGCGGGTCGAGGGGGCCGGGCTGATCGAGGCGGGCGCGGGCAGCCTGAATGTGGCGGCGGCGGTGGCGCTGGGGCGCGAGGGGCTGCCGGAGACCGTCATTGCGGGGGAGCGGGTTGCG